>CANGMH010000073.1 GCA_947454005.1 Verrucomicrobiota bacterium | reverse complement strand
GCGGCCGGGGAAGAGCGCGACCGCGACGCCCACAAGGATCGATGCGCCCGCCGCGATCTCGACCGTCCCCAGCCGCGTTCCGAGCCAGGCCCATTCCACCACCGCCGCGATCGGTGCGGCGAGACATTGGACCATCAGGCTCGTCAGCTGCGCGCCGAGCAGAGGCAAGGCGAGGAAGATGGCGGTGTCGCAGATGCCGAAGCCGATGAGACCGCTCACGATGAACCAGCCGAGCGCGACCCCGCCCAGACCCGCGCCCCAGCCATGCGCGTAGATCCCGAGGATGGTCGCGGCCAGCACGATCCGCACGAGGCTCGCCGTGGAGGACCCGAGCAACGACACCGAGCGCTTCGCCGCGACCGACGACAGCGCGAACAACCAGGTGGCAAGGAAAGCAGGGATCATCGCGGGAACGGGACGTCGCGCCCGATCGCGGTCGCGGTCCGGACGGCGCGACGGCTCACAGGAGGTCCGAGCCGGCCTGGGCCGCGAGGGCGCGCATCTTGTCCACGGCGGCCCGGAGGTTGCGGTGCTTGAACAGCGCGGTGCCCGCGACGAACGTGTCGGCGCCGGCCCGGGCGCACTCGACCGCGGTCTCGTTGTTGATGCCGCCGTCCACCTCGATGCGGAACGAGAGGCCCAGCTCTTTCCGCCAGGCCGCAGCCTGCTGGATCTTCGGAACGCACTCCTCGATGAACGGTTGGCCGCCGAAACCGGGGTTCACCGTCATCACGAGCAGCAGGTCGATCTGGCTGAGGTACGGCCTGGCCTCGGCGATGTTGGTGGGCGGGTTCACCGCGAGACCGACCTTCTTTCCCAGCGAGCGGATCTTCCACAACAGCGGCGTCACCTGGGCGCCGAGCTCGACGTGGACGGTGATGCGGTCGGCCCCGGCCTTCACGAACGGCTCGAGCAGGATCTCCGGCTTGCTGCACATCAGGTGGACGTCGAGCACCCGCGAGAAATGGGGCCGCACAGCGCGCACGACCGCGGGCCCGAAGGAGATGTTCGGCACGAAATGGCCGTCCATGATGTCGAGGTGGAGCCACTCCGCGCCGGCACGGTCGACCCGCGCGGCGTCGTGGCCGAACCGGCTGAAATCCGCGGCGAGCAGGGAGGGCGCGATGACCATGTGCTGCGCAGAGTGGGGAAGCGGAGGTCAAGGGTCAACGGGCCCGCTGCCCGCGGACGGCGCGGAGGACAGCCGTCTTGACGGCCCGGACCGCCGCGGGTTCTCGTTCGCCATGCTCCGATCCGGGATCCTCAACCCCCACCTGCGCTCGTTGCTCGCGCGCGTCCGCCACACCAACACCATCGTCATCGCGGACTCCATGTTCCCGCACTGGCCGGGCCTCGCGGAGGTCGACCTCTCGCTCGTCTACGGGATCCCGACGGTGCCGCAGGTCGTCGCGGCCGTGCTCGCCGAGTGGAAGGCCGGACCGGTCTGGATGGCGGAGGAGTTCCGCAAGACCAACGACGACGGGGTGCAGAACGAGTTCGCCGCCGCCTTCCGCGGGGCGGAGGTCCGGTTCGAGCCCCACCTCGCGCTCAAGGCACGCGTGCCCGGGGCGCTCGGGGTCGTCCGCACCGGAGAGACGCGCATCTACACCAACGTGGTGCTGGAGTCGGCTTGAGGACATGGTCCGACCGCGCGGCCGGCCCGCGCGCCATCGGCGGCCATGTCCTCGGCACCTCTTGGGGCCTCGGAAAATCGAACCAGGTCAAACGCCTCGGTCCGCGCCGAGAAGCGCCGTTGACGGGTTCCCGCGCTGGCCCACCTTCGGCGCGGATGCTCCAGCTCGAACACCTCGCCGAACTCGCCGCCCGCAACGCCGATGCCCTGTCGGCCAAGGTCGCCGCATTCGATCTCGGCGGCCGACGCTTCGACGGGAACCTGCGCCCCGAGGTGATGGGCGTGGTGAATCTGTCCGCCGATTCCTGGTACCGCGAATCGGTCTGCCTCAACGCGGAGAGCGCGGTCCGCCGCGGTCGGGTGCTCGTCGCGCAGGGAGCGTCCATCATCGACATCGGCGCCGAATCCACGCTCGCCCACGCCGGCCGGGTCGACGAGGCCGCGCAGAACTCGATGCTGCTGCCGGTCGTCCGCGAACTGGCCCGCGAAGGCGCCATCGTCTCCGTCGAGACGTATCATCCGGCCGTGACGCGCGCCTGTCTCGAGGCCGGTGCGAAGGTGCTCAACCTCACCGGCACCGACCGGAGCCCCGAGATGTACCGAATGGTCGCCGACCACGGCGCGGCAGTGATCATCTGCCACGTCCAGGGCGCCAACGTCCGCGACGTCGCCGACCTCGACCTCGGCGCCGACCCGGCCGCGATGCTGCGCGACCACTTCGCGCGGCAGATCGAGCTCGCGACGTCCCAAGGCGTGACCCGCATCTGGATCGACCCCGGGCTCGGTTTCTACTACCGGAACCTCCAGGACTCGGGCGCGCGGATCCGCCACCAGATGCGGGTCTTCCTCGACACCTTCCGGCTGCGCACGCTGGGCTGGCCGACCTGCCATGCGCTGCCGCACGCCTTCGAATGCTTCGGCGAAGAGGTCCGGTCCGCCGAACCGTTCTTCGCCGTGCTCGCGGCGTTGGGGAAGACGGACCTGTTCCGGACGCACGAGGTGCCGCGCACCCGGGCCGTGCTGGACGCCCTGGCCGTGTGGTGACCGCCGGGCGGCAGGCTTCCGCGTGGACATCATCCGCCTCGTCGCGGAGGCTGCGCCGGGCGGATGACCGGCATCCCTCCCCGCGCCTGACCCATGCGGGATATCCGGCCCCGTGCCGTGGCCGTGGGTCGACCGACGCATGAAGCTAAAGCTCGATTGGTTCCTCACCGGGATGGCGCTGGCCATCGGTCTCGCATGGCTGATGCCCGATCCCGGCGCCAAGGGCGGCGCGCTCCATCCGGAGCTGCTGAACAAGGCGGGCGTCGCCCTGATCTTCTTCCTCAACGGCCTCGGCCTCTCGTTCGCCGCGCTCAAGGCCGGCACCTTGCGCTGGCCGCTGCACCTGCTGGTCCAGACCTCGACCTTTGTTCTCTTCCCGCTGCTCGGCCTGCTCGCTCTGTGGGCAGCGGGCGACCATCTCCCGGCCGACCTGCGGCTCGGGTTCTTCTTTCTCTGCGCGCTACCGTCGACGGTCTCGTCGTCGGTCGCGATGACGGCCGCGGCGAAGGGCAACGTCCCGGCCGCGGTCTTCAATGCGACGTTGTCGAGCCTGCTCGGGGTCTTCCTCACCCCGCTCTGGATCGGGCTGGTGCTGAAGCAGGGCGGCCAGCCGATGCCCGTGGGCAAGGTCGTCCTCGACCTCGTCATCTGGCTCGTGCTGCCGCTCGCGCTCGGGCAGCTGGCGCGGCCGTGGCTCGGCGCCTGGGCGGCTAGGCACAAGAAACGCCTGGGCACCGCGGACCGCCTCACCATCCTGCTGCTGGTCTACACCTCGTTCTGCGACTCGATGAAGCAGGGCGTCTGGTCCGGCCAAGGCTGGTCGACGGTGGCCGTGACCGTCGCCGGTTCGGCCGTTCTGTTCTTCATCGTGCTGCGGGCGACGACCTGGGCGAGCGACGCGCTCGGGTTCCCGCCGGGCGACCGCGCCGCTGCCGTGTTCTGCGGATCGAAGAAGACCCTCGCCTCCGGCGTGCCGATGGCCCAGCTGATCTTCGGGGCGCATCCGGGCCTGAGCCTGGTCCTGCTCCCGATCATGATCTACCACCCGCTCCAGCTGGTCGTCTGCGGCGCGCTCGCCGGCAGATGGGCGAAGGAGAGCGCGAAGAAAGAAGGGGCACCGGTGAGGGCGGGATGACGGATGACGTCATCCACACCTCCCGCCTTTTGATCCGCTCTTCCGGTCAGGGCAGTTCTTCGATGGTGATCGCCCGGTAGCTGGCCTCGGTGACGCCGCCGCCGTGGACCTGGAGACCGATGCGGCCCCATTGCGGGATGGTCGCGTCGGCCTCGGTGTAGTCGACGGTCTGGACGCCGTTGATCTTGAGGACGATCCGGCGGCCTTCGCAGCGGATCTCGTAGCGGTTCCACTCGCCGGGCTTCACCGCGCGCTTGACCGCCGCCTCGTCGGCCTTGGCCATGAGCTTGTTCCGGCGCGATTCGTCGTAGAGCGAGCCGTACCAGCCTTCACCGATGTCGGCCTGGTAGCCGATCATCTCGCTGTCGCCTTTCCGCCGCTGGCTGCGGAACTGCACGCCGCCGTTCACGAAGCCTTCGGTGCCGGTGAGCTTGAACTCGAGCCGGAGGACGAAGTTCGTGTAGCTCCGCGCGGTGGCGAGGAACTCGTTCTGCGGCACCTTGGCCGGCGGTTTCCCGCCCACGAACGCGCCGTCGCGGACATGCCATATCGAGTTCGTCTCGCCGTCCCAACCGGCGAAGGTCTTCCCGTCGGAGAGCGGCTCCGGGGCGGCGAGGACCGCATGGGAAAAGGCGAGCGACAGAAGCGCCGCCGCGGCGCAGGCGAGGGATTTCATGGCGAGAAACTGGGAAGAGCGGTCCGCGATGTCCAGCCGCGACTTCCGGGGTCCGGTCCCACGGACGACAAGGGAGGATCAACATCCGGCAAAGGAGGGCAGGCATCATTAGAAGACCAGGCAGAAGCTGCCATCCGCTATGAGAAACACTTCATCCGTAATGAACCTGCTTCCCCTCGCGTGCGCCACGGCGCTCGCCGCACCGGCTTTGGCGGACAGCTCCTGGACCGACCACGCCGTCAACCCCGTCACCAACCCGATCTTCTTCGAGAGCCCGCTCATCCAGAGCGAGGCCCGGCCGCTGTTCCTGCACCACCGGCTCGACGACGGCTTCGTGGGCGGCGGCTACGTGAACGTCTACGCGCTCCAGCTGCGCTACGCGGTCAACGACCGCTTGGCGATCATCGCCACCAAGGACGGCTACATCGACACGCACACGCCGGGCATCGGCAACCGCGACGGCTGGGCCGATATCGCCGCGGGTCTGAAGTACGCGCTGGTGAAGGACGAAGCGTCCCAGTTCCAGGTCACGCCGGGCTTCACCGTCACGCTGCCGACCGGCAACGAGGACGTCTTCCAGGGCAACGGCAAGGGCGAGTGGAACGTCTTCGTCTCCGCGGTGAAGGGCTTCGGCGACCTGCACTTCACGGCGAACGTCGGGGCCAAGGTGCCGAACGACTTCTCGAGGAACACCGCCGCGGCCCACTACAGCGGGCAGATCGACTACTGGGTCTGCCGCTGGTTCTCGCCGTTCGTGGCGGTCAACGCGTTCACGACCTTGAACGCCGCCAACGGCCTCGGCCTGGCGACCGAGGGCTTCGACCTGATCAACTTCGGCAGCTCCAAGGCCGCCGGGGCGACCCAGGCGGCGTTCGGCGGCGGTTTCCGCTCGCGCGTGCTGGACAACCTGGACCTCGGTCTCGCGTATGAGTTCGGCATCACCGGGCAGGAGGACATCTTCCGCGACCGCGTGACCGTGGACGTGAGCTGGCGCTTCTGAGGCGCCGACCGGATCTCGGGCGGACGGGAGGCGACTGTGTGTGGGCGCTCTGTCGCCTTGGCCTCCCGTCCCGCCCAGCCCCGACCAAGCGGGGAGACCCACCGTCCGTGAAAGCAGAAGGCGGCGCCGATGGCGCCGCCTTCTCCGTGTCGTGCCCGGCCGCGGATCAGCCCGCACCGCCGCCCGACGGTTTCTTGGCGTCGCCCTTCAGCAGCGCGACGAGGTAGTCGCGGTTCATGCGGGCGATGAAGTCGAGGCTGATCTCCTTGGGGCAGACCGCCTCGCAGGATCCGGTGACGGTGCAGTTGCCGAAGCCCTCGGCATCCATCTGGTCCACCATGGCCTTCACGCGGCGGTAGCGCTCCGGCTGGCCCTGCGGCAGGAGGCCGAGGTGCGAGACCTTGGCGGAGACGAAGAGCATCGCGCTGGCGTTCTTGCACGCGGCGACGCAGGCGCCGCAGCCGATGCATTGCGCGGCGTCCATCGCCAGGTCCGCGGCCTCCTTGGGGACGGGGATGCTGTTCGCGTCCGGCGCGGCGCCGGTGCGGACGCTGATGAAGCCGCCCGCGTGCTGGATGCGGTCGAACGCCTTGCGGTCGACCACGAGGTCCTTCACCAGCGGGAACGGATGCGCGCGGAACGGCTCGACGACGATCTCGTCGCCCTCTTTGAAGCTGCGCATGTAGGTCTGGCAGGTCGCCACCCCCTTGTGCGGGCCGTGGGGCTTGCCGTCGATGACCAGCGAGCACGTGCCGCAGATGCCCTCGCGGCAGTCGTGGTCGAAGGCGATGGGCTCCTCGCCGCCGGCCGCGAGCTGCTCGTTCATCACGTCGAGCATCTCGAGGAACGACATGCTCGGGTTCAGCTCGGGCGATTGGTACGTCTTGAACTCGCCGGACGCGTCCCGGTTCTTCTGCCGCCAGACCTTCAGCTTGACCTTCATTGTGTCGGGGAAATCGGGTTGGGTTTGAGGCTCACTTGTAGCTCCGCGTGCTCATCTTCACCTCTTCGTAGACGAGCGGTTCCTTGTTCAGCACGGGCGCCTTGCCCTCGCCGGCGAATTCCCACGCCGCCACGAAGGCGAACTCGTCGTCGCGGCGCTTCACGTCGCCGGGGTTCACCAAGCCGTCCTGCACCTCCTTGTCCTCCTTGGTGTACTGGTACTCCTCGCGGAAATGGCCGCCGCAGCTCTCCTCGCGCATCAGCGCGTCGCGGCACATCAGCTCGCCGAGCTCGATGAAGTCGCCGATGCGGCCGGCCTGCTCGAGCGATTGGTTCCACTCGGTGGCGGCGCCGAGCACGTTGACGCCGGCCCGGTACTCCTCGCGGAGCGCGCCGAGGAGCTGGATGCCCTGCTCGAGCCCGGCCTTGGTGCGCGCCATGCCGCAATGGTCCCACATGATCTTGCCCAGCTGCTTGTGGAAGCTGCCCGGGGTGCGCTTGCCCTTGGAGGCGAGGAAGCCCTTGGTCAGGCCCTGAACGTTCTCCTCGGCCTGCTTGAACGCCGGGGTGTCGGTCGCCGGCCGCTTGTCGGGCTTCACCCCGGCAAGGTAGGTCGCGATGGTCGCGGGGAGCACGAAGTAGCCGTCGGCCAGACCTTGCATCAGCGCCGAGGCGCCGAGGCGGTTCGCGCCGTGGTCGGAGAAGTTCGCCTCGCCGAGAACGAACAGGCCCGGGACGTTGGACATCAGGTTGTAGTCCACCCACAGGCCGCCCATCGTGTAGTGCACCGCCGGATAGATGCGCATCGGCGTCTTGTAGGCCGATTCGTCGGTGATCTCGTGGTACATGGCGAACAGGTTGCCGTAGCGCTCACGGATCTTGTCCTCGCCGAGGCGCTGGATGGCCGCCGAGAAATCGAGGTACACGCCGAGGCCGGTCTCGCCGATGCCGCGGCCCTCGTCGCACATGTACTTCGCGGCGCGCGAGGCGATGTCGCGGGGGGCGAGGTTGCCGAAGGCGCCGTACATGCGCTCGAGATAGTAGTCGCGGTCCGCCTCCGCGATCTCGGCGGGCGGCTTCTTGCAGTCCTCCTTGCGCTTCGGGACCCAGATGCGGCCGTCGTTGCGCAGCGATTCCGACATCAGCGTCAGCTTCGACTGGTAATCGCCGGACACCGGGATGCAGGTCGGATGGATCTGCGTGTAGCACGGGTTGGCGAAGCAGGCGCCGCGCTTGTGGGCGCGCCAGCTGGCCGTGACGTTCGAGCCCCGGGCGTAGGTGGAGAGGTTGTAGACGTTGCCGTAGCCGCCGGTGGCGAGCACGACGGCGTCGGCGTTGTGCCGCGTGACCGCGCCGGTCTGGAGGTCGCGGACGATGATGCCCTTCGCGTGGCCGTCGACGACCACGAGGTCGAGCATCTCGGAGTGCGTGTAGGACCTCACGCCGCCGTTGCCGATCATCTTGTTCAGCGCGGAATACGCGCCCAAGAGCAGCTGCTGGCCGGTCTGGCCGCGGGCGTAGAACGTGCGCGATACCTGCGCGCCGCCGAAGGAACGGTTGTCGAGCAGGCCGCCGTACTCGCGCGCGAAGGGCACGCCTTGGGCCGCGCACTGGTCGATGATGTCGACCGACACCTCGGCGAGCCGGTGGACATTCGACTCGCGGGCCCGGAAATCACCGCCCTTGATCGTGTCGTAGAACAGCCGGTGCACCGAGTCGCCGTCGTTCTGGTAGTTCTTCGCGGCATTGATGCCGCCTTGCGCGGCGACGGAATGGGCGCGGCGGGGCGAATCGTGGAAGACGAAGTTGTGCACCTCGTAGCCGAGCTCGGCGAGCGTGGCCGAGGCGCTGGCCCCCGCGAGCCCGGCGCCGACGACGATCACCTTGTACTTCCGCTTGTTCGCCGGGTTGATGAGCTTCGAGCTGAACTTGTGGTGCTCCCACTTGTGGTCCAGCGGACCGGACGGGATGTTAGGGTTGAGCGTGGCCATGTTACTTCGCGCCTCCTTTCAGGGCCTTCACGGCGCCCGCGGCGTCCGGGACGATCCCGGCCTTCACGACGTCCGCGTAGGCTTTGCCGTGTCCGAAGACGAGCACCGAGACGGGGATCGACGCGTACCCGAGGAAGATCGCGAGGCTCGCGGCCTTGGCGAACGCCCCGATCCGCGGGCCCCAGACGTGGTCCTTCAGACCGAGCGATTGGAACATCGCCGCCAGACCGTGGCCGAGGTGGACGCAGAGCAGGCCCACCGCCACGAGATAGAACAGCGCGACGTACCACACGCTGAACCCGCAGACGATCATCGCATAGATGTCCGGATGGCCGCTGTTCGGCTCGTAGAGCTGGTCGAAATCGAAACCCGCTCCGTTGATGGAATCCACGACCGCGGTGAAGTGGAGAAGGTGGTAGATGATGAAGGCGAGGACAATCAGGCCGGACATCAGCATCGTCCGCGAAGCCACGGAGGCCCCGAGATCCTTGGTCTTCCCGGCATAGGGCTGCGGCCGGGCGGCTTTGTTCTTCGCGCTGAGGGTCACCGCGGAAGCGATGTGCAGCGCCACCATCGCCAGCAACCCGATCCGCGCCGGCCAGAGGATCTCCGGCGTGGTCTTCAAGAAATGGCCGTACCGGTTGATCGCCTCCGGCGGCAGAAAGAACTGCAGGTTGCCGACCATGTGCCCGGTCACGAAGAGGAAGAGGCCCGCTCCCGTGAGGGCCATGATGTACTTCTTCCCCAGGGAAGATCGCCAGATGCTTTGCAACAGGTTCATGGACTCGTGCCCGGGAGCGTCGCTGGACGCCCTCCGAGTGAAACCATCTAATGGCCGAAAAAGACGAGCGTCAACGCATGAGCGGAAATTTGAGGCGTCATCCCGGCGAAGTTCCGCTAATGCCCGTCATCAGCAGGCGCCCGGGCAACTCGGTGAGCGCGGCCATCCGGTCCGGTCCGGAGGCGGCGCGACGGTCGATCAACAACGCCTGCCAGCCCGCCGACCGGGCGCCGTCGAGGTCTTCGCGACGGCTGTCCCCGACATGCACCAAGGCCGACGGCGGCAATCCGAGGCGGTCGGCGGCATGGGCGAAGATCCGCCGCGACGGCTTGTGGGCACCGATCTCGGCGGAGGCGACCACGAACTCGAAGCGGTCGGCCAACCCGAAGCGGCCGAGGAGCGGCCGCAGCCGCTCGTCCCAGTTCGAAACGACCGCGACCCGCAGTCCGCGGGCGGCGAGGGCCTCCAGGCACGGCTCCACATCAGGGAAGACCCGCCACGCATCCGGTTCGGTGAACCGTTGCCACAACGCCTCGAACAGATCCGGGTCCGCGGCCCGCCCGGTGAGTCCGGAGAACGTCGCCCGCACCAGGTCCATCCAGGCGCGGCGGGAATAGTCGAAGCCGTCTCCTTGATGGGCCGTCCGCCAAGCCGATTGGAAACGGGCATCGAGCACCCCGGCGTCCAGGGCGCTGGTCCCGAGGCGGCCCGCGACATCGGCGTAGACACCGCCCACCGAGGGCCACGGCTCGATTAGCGTTCCGCCGACATCGAAGGTCACCGCGCGGACCTCGGTGCCCGCGGTCCGGTTCATCGCACGTTCACCCGGAGATAGCCCGTCGCATCCGTCACCGGAATCTGCTTGAAGCTGAAGTTCCCCGGCGAATTCGTCGCGAGCGTCGCGGCGACCGCCGCCCACGGCCCCGTGGGGGAGACGGAGCGCTCCAGGCCCACGGCCACCGGTGCGCCCGTCACCTGGAAATCGAGGCGGAGGTTGCCGTTCGGCCCGAGCACGACCGCGCTGGGCCCGGCGGTCACGGCGATGGGCGGCACCGTCGTGGTGGTGGCCAGGACCCACGGGCCGGCCGTGTAGGCGCGGGCACCGATCTTCGGCGCGACCCGCAGCGCGAAATCGCCGGCGACCGGAGGCGTCAGCTCGAAGATCGGTTCCGGGACGGTCGAAGCCTTGATGTCGGTGAGTTGTTCGACACCCGTGAACCGCACGTCGTCGAAATAAAAACCGCTCGTGAAGTTCGTTCCCGGGAAATAGGTCACTCCGTTGCCCCTCACCACGGAATAGACGAACCGCACGCTCATCTCCTGGCCTGCGAAGGGCGCGAGCGCGACGGAGCGGGCGGTGAACCGGTCTTCGATGGTCCCGCCGTTGTTCACGGCGCGACCGGATTGCTCCCAGACCGTGACCCATGACGTCCCGTAATTGGTCGAGACCTGGACGCTGGCGACCTGGTTCGTGGTCGCGGACCCCAACCGGGTCGCGAAGCCCAGCGTACCGGCAGGCGTCGAGCGGATACGGTGCACGAACGTGAGCGACTCGGACTCGGGCGTCTGTGTCGCCAGATGATAGCTCGCGAGACCGGTCGCGTGGCTTTCTTTCGAGACCACCGAATAGCCCGGGGTGACCGAGGCGATAAAATCGCCCGCGCCCGATTCCGCCCCGAACACCGCCGTCAGCGGCACACGCCGGGCATATTCCCAGACATAGGCCGTGGCGCCCGGCACGAGCGTCGCCGTGTAGGTGTTCGGCCCCCCGAGGAATGCCGAGCCCGGGCCGGCCACGACCGGCGGCACGTAGGTCATCCGCAGGTCCAGCTTCACGTTGGCGCCTCCGACCACGTTGACCTCCTTCGGAGCCGGCGAGAATCCCGGTCCGCTGAAGCGGACGAGGTGCGGACCGTCCTGGGACGGCACCGCGTAGCCGCCGGACGCCGTGGTGACGGCGAACGCGTTGCCGTCCGACACCTCGACCGTGATCCCGCCGACGCCTTCGCCGATGTCGTAGAACTGGTTCCCGTTCAGGTCGTAGTACGCCACGCCCGTGACCAGCGGCGGCAGGTCGAAGCGCGAGCCGAAATCGAGCGTGACCACCTGCGGACCGACCGTGTTCGTCTCACCCGGCCGGATCACCGTGCGCGAACCGTTGATGACGCCGATGCCGACCTCGCGGAACACCGGGTTGTGGTTGCTGACGCGGTGGCCGACACCGACCTGGACGCCGCCGGGGCCGAAACCCCAGTCCACCTCGAACCCGGCGTGTCCGTACTCGGCCGATCTCGAGTACGCGAACACGCTCTCTCCTCCCGCGGCCGCGGGATAACCGGACCGCTGGAAACGGTCGCCCGTCGTGTTCACGATGTTCGTGGAACCGGCCGGATCCGTCTCTTCGTGGGCCTGGAGCGCGTTGTCGAACATCCAGGCGGTGTGACCGCGGGCCATCTCGGACAAGCGCGGCTCGAACGCGAGCGGCTGCGCCGGCGCCAATGCCGCTAGATCGGCGCGCAGCTTGGCGAGGTCGACGCCGAAGAACCCGTAGGTCTCGACGATTTCCGGGTCCGTCGTCGCGGCAAGGCGTTCGCCTTCGGCCTTCGGATCGGCCCGCGTGCGGTTGACCAGTTCCAGATACATCTGCTCCTCATCGGTCGGGTCGCCGATCAGGTACCGGTCGCCGCCCGAAGCCGGTGCGGCATGTCCGGTCGCGGCCGGGGCCAGGTGGAACAAGGCCGGTGGTGCCGGCGGAGCGTGGAAATCGGCGAACGCGCCAGGGACACCGGCGACCGCGACAGCGAGTAGGAGATGGCGGACCTTCATCGTCCGGCATCTCTTAGACGAACGCGCGGCCACCGGGCGAGCGCAAAGGCCCGGGCCCGGGATCAGCGAGGCGTCTCGCCGACCACCGCGGCCAGGTCCTCGGAGGTCCAGTTCTGCCGGACCGCCTCGAGCGCGTCGGCCGCCCGGCCATGTTGCCAGACCGCGTAGCGGATCGTGAGGAGCGGATCGCGGAGACACGGCGGCTGCGCCAAGAGCCCGGCGAGGAAGCCGGCGAGCACGTCGCCGCTCCCGCCCTGCGCCAAGCCGGGATTGCCGCTCGGGTTCACGAAGACGGGATCCTCCGGCCCGGGACCGGCGACGAGGGTCTGGTGCCCCTTCAGCACGACGTGGCATCCGCCGGCCGCGGCCGCCGCGGCCCGGAGGACCTCCGAACGTCCTGCCGCTTCCGGGACGTCCCCGATCATCCGCTTCGCCTCGCCGGGATGCGGCGTGATGACCCTGAGGGCGTCCGGACGGACGGGGCCGTTGCGCCGCACGTCCTCGGCCAACCAATCGAGCGCGCTCGCGTCCGCGACCATCGGAACGGGCACTTCCCGCCACCAAGCGACCACCTGGGCGCGCAGCCACTCGGGGACATCCGCTCCGGCGAGCCCGGGACCGACCAGCAACGCCGAGATCTTTTCCGGCAACGCGACCGACCCGCTCCACGGCTTCACCATCGGAGCGCACAGCTGCGATGCGACCGGCACGTAGGCTTCCGGCGACGTCACCACCGTCACCAGGCCGGGACGGGTTCCGCCGGCACCGCGCGCAGCGAGCACCGCGGATCCGTGGTAACCGGAGCTGCCCGCGATGATCACGAGATGCCCGAAGCTCCCTTTGTGCGAGACCACCGACCGGACAGGAGGAAACCCCGCGAAATCCTCCGGCATCGTCCACATCGTGCCAGCCCCGGGACCGCCCCCCGGAAAGGCTTCCGGCCGGGCCGCCAAACCGATGTCCGTCGCGACCTCCAACCGGCCGACATGCTCCCACGCCCCCTCCCGCAGGAGGCCTTGCTTCGGCGCCCCGATGGTGAGCGTCACCGTCGCGCGGACCGCGCCACCGCGGGGCCTCCCGGTGTCGGCGTCCAGACCGGACGGGATGTCCACCGCCAGGACCGGGACCCCGGAGGCATTGACGGCGGCGACCAACTGGAGCCATTCGGGCGAAAGGTCGCGGTCGAGGCCGGTGCCGAAGAGCCCGTCCACGATGAGGGCGGGGCGCCGGGAGGCCGCGAGCTGGGCGGCGAGGTCCGTGATGGCGTGGGCCGGGTTGAAGGCGTTGATCGGCTTCAGGTCGCGGTCGGCGACCAGGAGGGACGCGGCACGGACATCGTCGCCGTTGTGCCCGCGGCCGGCGAGCATCACCACGCGGTCGCCGGCGCGCGACATGGCGCGGATCTTGGACGCGACGCGTTCGCCGACACGCGCGATCACGTCCTTTTCCCGGGCGCCCGCGGCCCAGGAGGCGTTCTCCCAGGCGAGCATCTGGCCGGCGGTCAGGACAGGGATGGGCATGTTCGTCGGTTGGTACGGATGAGGAGCGGTGCGCAGGCAGCTTGGATTTCCCGAAGCGGCCCCAGCTACACCGTTGTCGCGGCAACGCGCACGGAGCGCAAGCAACGGTTCAATGGACGGCGAGTTCCTGCCGGATGCCGAACTTGTCGACACGTTTGCGCAACGTGGCGCGGGTGATGCCGAGCAGCTTGGCGGCCTGGACCTGGTTGCCCTTCGTCTCCTTGAGCGCCTCGATCACCAGTTCCCGTTCGACCGCCGGGAGCACCTTGAGCTTGGGATCGGCGCGGGCGAAGCGGAAGAGCGCCCGGGCGATCCCGGGAAGATCGAGCGGGGCCGGCGGGGTCGAGGACGCTGCCGGCGCCGGTGCCGAAGGCGATGTGTCCGTGGTGGCGGGGCGGACCGCCAGCGTCGCGGACGTCACCTCCATCGGAAGGTCCGCGGGAAGGATCGCCGAGCCCTTGGCAACCACCATCGCGCGGCGGAGGACGTTCTCGAGCTCCCGGACGTTGCCCGGCCAATGGTAGGCCTCCAGCGAGGAGAGCGTGGCCTGCCCGATGGACTTCGGCTTGCCGCCCGGCCCGGCGAGCTTGCGCAGGAAGTAATCCACCAGCAGCCGGATGTCGTCCCGCCGTTCGCGGAGCGGAGGCAGTTGGATGCGGACGACGTTCAACCGGTAGAAGAGGTCCTCGCGGAACTGCTTGGCGGCGACGGCCTCCTCGAGCGGTTTGTTGGTCGCGGCGATCACCCGGACATCGGCCTTGATGGTCTCGTTGCCGCCGACGCGCTCGAACGTGCCGTTCTGCAGCACCCGGAGGATCTTCGTCTGAGTGGTCGGCGACATGTCGCCGATCTCGTCCAGGAAGAGCGTGCCCTTGTCGCACTGCTCGAACTTGCCGATCCGCTGCGTCGCGGCACCGGTGAAGGCGCCCTTCTCGTGGCCGAAGAGCTCGGATTCGAGCAGGTTCTCCGGGATCGCGGCGCAGTTGATGGCGAGGAACGCCCGGTCCACCCGGCGGCTGTGGTGGTAGATCGCGCGGGCCACCAGCTCCTTGCCGGTGCCGCTCTCGCCGGTGATGAGCACCGTCGCGTCCGTCGCCGCGGTCTGGCCCACGAGCTTGAAGACCTCCTGCATGCGCTCGCTGCGGCCGATCACGCCGATGTCGTAGTCCTCCGCCT
>CANGMH010000072.1 GCA_947454005.1 Verrucomicrobiota bacterium | reverse complement strand
GTCCGACACCCCGTAGTCGCGACGCAGCGACTCGGCGACCGGCTCCGACCACGGGAGGAGCTTCGTCGCCCGCGCGAACAGCTCTCGTTCCCGGCGCAGCAAGCCGCGCAGCGTCAACGGCTGCAGCCATCGCGACGGCGCGTTCGGCGCGAACCACGGCGAGCCGGCGAGCTGCTGGAACGTCGCGTCCAGCGCGACGAACACCGGCATCCCCGCCGGGAGTTCTCCGAGCTCGAGCCCCATGCTCTGGGTGTTCACCAACACCGCGCCGATGTCCACGCGCCGGCGGAGTTCGTCGAGTTGCCGGCGCAGATGCCGGCTCGCCGCGACGCGCCAGCGCGTGCCGTGCAGGTCGAGGCCGAACTTCCGCAGACCGCGCACCGACGTGTCTCCCAGCCGGCGCAGGTCCGGCGGCAAGGGCAGCGCGTCGAGCACGTGTGCCGTCACGCCGAGCTCCGGGCGCCGCGCCAGCTCGGCGGCGAACCGCGGCAGATAGCTCGTGTGCCCGAGGGTGTTCTCGTTGAGGAAGGCGACTTCCATGGTCAGGCACCGGCGCGGATCGCCGCGTACATCCGGCGGTAGGAAGGCAAGATGCCCGCCGGGGCGAACGTCTCCACCGCGCGACGACGCGCGCGTCCGGCGACCTCGGAACGTTCCTGCGGCCGCGCCTGCCACCGTCCCAGGACCGCCGCAAGGGCGCCGCGGGCCTCCATGTCGACGGTCTCCCCGGCATCGCCCACGATCCATCGCGTCACCGGGAAGGTATGGGCGACGACGGGCAACCCGCTCGCCATCGCTTCGAGGAAGACGAGCCCGAACGGCTCACGCAACGCGGCATGCGCGAAGACATCGGCCTCGTGGTACAACGCCGGCATCTCCGGCGGCGGCACGTTCGGCCTCAGGTGGAGACGGTCGCCCAAGAGCGGCCGCGCCATCCGTTCGAACGCGGCGACATCCGACGGCATCGCTTGGCCGGCGACCAACAGATGGGCATGCGGCACCGTCGCGACTTCCTGCACCACCCAATCCAAGCGCTTCTGGCTACGGCCCGCCAGGTCGCCGACCGACAGCACGACGAAAGCGCCGGACGGGACCCCTTCCGTCGGATCCGGAGGCCGCTGCCCGCCCGTCTCCGCGACCGGCGCGAACCTGGCCGTGTCCACGAAATGCGGGATCGCTTGCCACCTCGAGACATCGGCACCGCGCGCCGCTCCGTCCTCCAGGTAGAACGGCGCGAGCACCTGGACCCGGTCGAAGCGCCAGTTCCAATCCGGACCGAGCATCAGCCCGTCCTTGTAGACCACCGTGACCCGACCGCCGCGCGTCCGGTCGCGGACGGTCCACGCCAACTGGGGATCGGCGACGTGGACGATGTCGTGACGCCCGTCCCGCGACCATCGCAGAAGCGACCGCGCGAACAGGGACTGCTCGATCTGATATCGAAGGGGCCACGGCAACCAACGCCGCCACAGCAGATGTTCGCGCGGCACCGTCAAGAGGCGGCGGTAGGGGCAGGCGGTCCGCAACGGTCCGTTTCCGAGCAAAGTGACCGACTCGCCGTCCGCATGGAGCGCCTCGGCCAACTCGTGGGCCCAGGTCTCGTTCCCGCGGCGCACCCGCCCCAGGCCGGAGCAAGCGATGGCGACTTTGGGGCTCATCGACGTTCCGGAACAGGAGGTTGCGAGACGTTGCGAAGCTCCTCCTCCAGCGCGGCGCAGACCGGCGCGGGAGCGTGGCGGGTCTCCGCGAAAAGCCATCCGGCCTGAGCGATCCGGGTGTGAAGGGCCGGATCCGGCTCCAGCTCCAGGAACCGGTCGCCCGATGCCTCGCGGGCGCGGGCGCGCACGGCTCCCGCACCGTCCTCCGAGCCCCCCGCCGAGGCGAGCAACGCGGTCGACGAGGACGCCGCGGCTTCATCAACCAAGCAACCAAGCCTCGTGCCGCCCACTCTGCCGACCGGTTCTCGACCGGCCCGGCGCTCGGCGCGACAAGCGGACGAAAGGCGTCGCACGCGTTCGAGCAACCCGATCTCGAAGCCGTCCGAAACATGGCACGCTCCATAGCAGCTCGGCGCCACCCGCATGGATCCGTCACCGGACATCGCCTTCACGGAATCAGACCATGGCGCACGGCCAAGGCACGGTAAAATTCCAACCCGCGCCGGGCGACGGTCGACCAAGCAAAGTTCGCCCGCACATGGGCCTGCGCCTGTGCGCCCATGCTCCGGCTCAAACCGGGGTCGCGGACCAGCGACGCGATCCGTGCCCGCATCGCACCGAGGTCGTGCGGCGGGACGACGAACCCCGTCACACCGTCCACCACCAGTTCGGGAAGGCTCGTCGTCCGGGTCACGATGACCGGCTTTCCCGCCGCCATTCCCTCAAGCGCCACCAATCCTAGCAGTTCCGACTTGTCGCCCGCCGCGGTCGGGCTCGGCAACGACACCTGGAGGACGACGCTGGCACCGGCCATCTGCGTCGCCACCTCGGCATCGGAGGCGTCGGTGATGAAAATCACATCCTTGCCGGTCGCCGCCGCGCGAAGCTCTTGGAGATAGGCGGGGGAATAGGGCCGCCCCACCACCCGGAGCGGAAGATCCGGCGTCAGCGCGTCGATCACCTGCCGGATGCCCTTGTGCGGGAGCAATCGACCCACGAAGAGCGCATAACCGCCCTGTCCGCCCGGCGGATAGATCTCGGGGCGCGCACCACCGAACAGGACGGTCGACGATTGCTTCCAATCCGGGAAGAACGTGCTCGCGTGGCCCGAGAGATGGGCGAGACCGTGCGCAAGCCGATGGAGATCCAGCCACGGATGGATCTTCATCGTGTACCCGCTCCAGGTTCCGCCGCCGCCGCCCACATCGGTCAACACGGCCAACTGCCGTCGCCACCGAGCCAACGGCACGACGGCTTCGGAGAGCGCCGTCGGGAAGCACATGAAGTGGACCACATCAAAGGCGGCCAAGGCGCGCCACGTCTCCAGCGTGGCAGGGAAACCCCACCGGAACGACAGATGACGCACGCTGAACGTGCGGACCTCCAGATTTCCATCGTGTTCCTCGTGGGCCTTCAGATCGAACAGGCCGAGCGTGGTCGGGGTCATGGCGGCCATGGCCCGGGCGTATTCCAAGGCGTACCGCTCACCACCGCCGACCGTGCGTTGGCGGCCCAGCAATGAAGCCGGTAGCACCAGCGTTCGGGGCAACCAATCGCTCACGGTAAAACAAAAAAGCGCGACCTCACGGTCGCGCCTTGGATAGATCTCAAGATCTTACTTGCGGCAGCGGCGATACAGCCCGAAGCCGACCAATCCGAGACCGGCGAGCATCGCATAGGTCTCAGGCTCGGGGACCGCGGTGGCTTGGAACGAGGCCATGCTGAGCACGGGTGCACCACCAAGAACGGTATAACCAACGCCAGCGCCACCAGCGAAAGGATTGCCAGTGGTCGGCGCGCCGTAGATGTCCCCGACGAACGAGTTCAACGTGTACGAAGGCGTCGGTCCACCGAAAACGGAGTTATCGACACTCGGCGCCGCAGCACTAGCGAAGCCGCGAGCCGTGAGGCCGTAGTTACCGCCCGACGTGAGCGAGATGGCCGAGACGCTCTTGTACACATAGCCGCTAGAATCGGCCGTGGAGGAAACACCAAACAGGCCGGTGTCGCTACTATCGAACGTCACAGAACCCAAAGCCACAGCGGTGCTGTCGAAACTAGCACCAGCCGGCCAAAGAGAAACCGTGATCGAATCAGTCACTTTCAATCCCAACGGTGCGTACACACCCAACAGGGTGACCGAGTAATCACCGTCAGAAGTCCAACGCGTCGCAAGCCCATCGATACCGGAGATGGGAGACGTACTTGCAGAACCACTACCTCCGTTGGAGACGAAAGTCGCTGCAGAGAGCTGCAGCAAAGCCGAAGCAGACACAACCAAAGCAACTGGGAGCAATTTCTTCATAAATGGATTAATTCGTTTTGCACCGCAACTCTGCTAGAAGCTCCCCGATTGTTCAGGAGAAGACAAGCTTTTTTTTGTTTTTCAGCTGGCCCTGTCCTTTTGCCTCAAAAGTTTTGGGACCTCCGTGGATAGGCGTGGTGGAGGAAGAGGACGCAAAAAGGGCGACACCGCCTAGGGTCCGGAATGCCTATGAATAAGACAGTGACCTAGGAGCGATTGCTACAGCGGCCGCACCGGTACATGGTGCGAGGGCGAGAAGGGGCACTCGACGATTCGACGAGGTGTGCGAGCAGCGGGTGCGCGGCCGGGAGCATGTCGTCAAACTGCTGGGAGCTATGGCGCGCGGAGGGGATCCCGAGGGGCGCAAGGGGCGTCAACCGAGGTACGGGTCGGGAGTGGTGGAGGTGCTGTGGCGGATCTGGAAGGTGGCGGAGCAGCCGTGCGGGAAGCGGCTGAAGTCGTTGCTGCCGGGTTGGCTGCCGCACTACGAGGCCGGGCACGGGGGCCTGCCCCGGGGGACCCGTGCGGGGGTGCTGGGCGTCAGCGCCGCGCAGATCGACCGGTTGCTGGCGCCGCGCAAGGCGCGGGCCGGACACCATGGGCGGTGCGGCACCAAGCCCGGGGGATTGCTGAAGACCCAGATCCCGGTCCGGACTGACAACTGGGACATCACGCGTCCGGGATTCCTGGAGGCCGACACGGTGGCGCACTGCGGGGGCAGCCTGGAGGGGGATTTCATCTGGAGCGTGACCTACACGGACATCCACAGCGGATGGACCGCGAACAGGGCCGTCTGGAACAAGGGGGCGCACGGGATCGTGGAGGCGACGCGGGAGGTGGAGGGGACGTTGCCCTTCGAGCTGCTGGGCTTCGACACCGACAACGGCTCGAAGTTCCTCGACTGGCGCCTGCTGCGCCACTTCCAGGACCGGCCCAAGGCCGTGGGGTTCACCCGCTCACGGCCCTACAAGAAGGACGACAACGGACACGTGGAGCGGAAGAACTGGACGCATGTCCGGCGGCTGCTGGGCTACGGCCGCCTGGAGGATCCGGACCTGGTCGGACCGCTCAACGCTCTCTACCGGGAGTGCTGGGAACCCCTGCACAACTACTTCTTGCCCTCGGCGAAGCTGGAGACGAAGTGCCGGGAGGGGGCCAAGGTCATACGCCGGCACGACAAGCCGAAGCCCCCCTGCGAGCGCCCGCTGGCCAGCCCGGATGTGGGCGCGGAGGCCAAGAGGCGCCTGAGGACCGAACTCGCACGCCTCAACCCCTTCGAGCTGCACCGCCGCCTCGAGGACGGGTTGCGCGCGATCCTGCATCGACGCCCATGACGGTGTCACGACTCCCGAGTCAACGCCCCCACAATCACGGATCCTCTCCGGTGTCTTCTACTTTAAGGGCAACGGGCGGCCGAACAGGGGCTTTTCCCTTGGAGTGGCAAGGACGCCGAGCATGGGCGGCTTGCAATTTGGATAATCCCGAAGCCGTCCATCGGGCTGGGGTGGCGTCGGATGAAGACCTCTCCAGCGCCGTCCGCCGATACCGGTCCGCACGCAGCCCGTCGTGCGGGTGCTCAACACTCCTGAGGAACGCGTCGGCTGCGCCGCTCCTACCCGGGCGGATCAGTCCCGGTCATCCGGGAGCGCCTCCCGTCAAACCAAGCCCTGGCAGCCCGTCAAAAAAGGCGGTGTTTTTTGGGTACGGACAAGATCGGGCGGTCTGTGACGGTCTGTGGGTTTGGAGCGGCCGTCGGAACGTTTGGTCGGTCGGACCTGTGTCCTAGGTCGTATCCAGGCGACCAGAACGGTGCCTAGGCTCAGAATGAAGGAAAAATGACCTGCTCCCGTCCTTGGTTTGGACATCCCGAAGAGTTTTCAGAGCAGCACCCCCCTGGTTGTAGGCCGCGCATCGCGCCTATGGGACCTGGTCGCGTTCACCAACCCTCGCGGGTAGCAGCGTCTCCCCCTCGCCGATCTCGTAGACGCGGGCTGCCCCAGTGTCCTTGCGGACGATGTTCTGTTCGCCGCGTCGACCTCCAAGAAGGTGGCGTCGCCCCCCACAAGGTCTTGTCTTTGTGCAGCCCCTTCTGATCGAGCAGCCCGGGTACCCGGTTGAAGACTTCATCGAAGAGCGCTTCCGGGAGCCGCTGGAGGACGACGCTCATCGCAGCATGGACGGGCGTGGGATCGGTGGGGTCCAGTCTCAGGAAAGTCCTTGATGCCGGGCTGTCGGCGCAACGCCACGCGACCCCGTGCCGGCGGTCGAACCCTTCGGGGTACCCGATGAAGTGCATCCGGAGATCGGCCCCGGGCGGAACGAAGGATGGACCGCCTTCCCGGTAGCAGGGGCGCAGAGGCCTTCGACCAAGGCTGCAGGCCCGGCACCGGCGAGCACCTCATCCCGCTGCCGATAGAGCGGATGCCGGTTCCCTGCCGCAGTCGGGCTGTCGCCACGGACATCTCCACCTGCTTCTCTTTCCTTCGTCCCAAGGCCACGGTCATCCGATGCCTCCATCGCGGGCCTGTTCAGCGGAAGCGGAGGGCTCTTCGGGCCGGCAGCCCTCGATGCCCTCAACTCTTGACCACTAGAAACAATGCCCCCCGGCCGTCCGATGGAGCAGACGAGAGGACGCTTGCAGACAATGCGCGCCACCCGGACCTTTTCGCACAACGCGTCCAGCATCCGGGTCTAGCCTGCGCGGCGTCGCCGCGGGTGGCGCTCCCGCAGCTTTGGCAGCTGGCCTTCCTTGACCGCTTGGCTCATGTCCAACTGCACCGTTCCACCGGTGCCGTTTCTCCATGCGTCACCGACACCTTTTCACCTCAGGTGTCTTTTGATTTGAGTCGACGCGCGGACGCCGGATCCTGAGACTGATCGCTCGACAGCGGGTCCGATCCACGAAAACCGTGGGAGAGGCATGGTACCGCATCGCGAACCGATGCGCTCTCCGGGCGCGATCTTGGACCTTACGCATATATGAAACGGATAACGCAGCTCGATGGCGTGCGGGGTGTCGCGATCCTTCTCGTCCTCGTTTGGCATTATTTCGGGATGCAGCTCAACACCGACTCCCGGAGCATCCCCGGTATCCTCCAATCCGCTCTGGGCCTCACTTGGAGCGGTGTCGATCTTTTCTTCGTGCTCTCCGGATTCTTGATCGCCGGCATCTTGCTTGACCACCGGGACGCCTCGAATTTCTTCCGCATCTTCTACCTCCGTCGCATCTGCCGCATATTCCCGCTCTATTTTCTGATGTGCGGTCTCTTTTTTTGCCTGGGACAGTCGAGCCTCTTCGCATCGCCCTCTTTTCGATGGCTCTTGCACGACCCTTTACCGCTCTGGTCGTATCTCACGTTCACACAGAACCTCCTCATGGGCGCCCGCGGCGATTTCGGGCCCCACTGGCTGTCCATCACATGGTCGCTCGCTGTCGAAGAGCAGTTCTATCTCTTCGTTCCGTTCTTGGTCTATTTTTCATCACGGCGGACGTTGGTCTGTGTGCTGGTCCTCGCCATCGTGGCGGCACCGTTGCTTCGGTGGGCGTCACCTGGTTTTCATTCCTATGTGCTCACGCCATGGCGGTCCGATTCGCTTCTCTCGGGGGCGCTGCTGGCCGTGCTCGTCCGCTGGCACCCTTTCATTTCCACGGTCCGGGATCATCCGGACATCCTCATGGGGGTGTTCATCGTTCTCCTTGTCGGAGCTGGCATCATCACCCTCCATAGCCCGTCAATTTTCGGGGTGTTCAAACATTTTTGGCTGGCAGGACTGTATTCGACGTTCGTCTTGATCGCCTTCGTCGGCCAAGGACCTTTTCTGGGGCGCATCCTTGGATCGTCGGTCTTGGTATGGTTTGGCCGGCTCTCCTATGGCATCTACATGTTCCACCAAGCGGTGAGCGGATTGCTGCATGGCTTCCTTCGTGACAGCGCCCCGCAGATCCGTTCCGTTCCCGAAGGAGGCATCACCCTCTTGGCTTTGTTGATGACGCTAGGACTGGCAGAGGTCTCCTACCGGTTCTTCGAGAGTCCGCTCTTGCGGTTTGGGCACAGGTTCCAGTATCGGCCGAAAAATGGTCCCTGTTGAACCTTGAAGACCGTGCCGACCGGGACCTCCCGGGCACCAGGAACGTCGGTCCGGCGGACCGGGACGAGGCGACCATTGGGAGCAATCCGGAGGACACGGGCGCATCGCCGCTGACCGGGGCCGGGACAAGGCGAAGGGCCGGGGCGGCCCACGAGCAAGAGGGGCCGAGGGCGAGGTGCCGGGTGGATCCCTATCCGCGAGCCTTCCGGTCCGCCGCGCTGAAGACCAACGGCACGGAGGTCGCGTGGAAGCGGAACGGATCAAGCCGGCCGAACTGCCGTTGACGGCGCAGGGCGAGGGCCGACGCCATCAACGATCCTGAAGCGACGCGGGCAAACGTCGTTTGTGCGGCCCACAACGGCGCCAGGACACGGCAAGGGTTGGCGCCCAGCGATCCGAGAATGTGTCTGGAAAATCGCACGACAACGTAATCCGGCACCAAAAAAGGCGGCGCAGGAAGGACGGCAAAAGGATGGTCGGGATCCTACCCCAGGTTTTTCCGCCAACGAGCGATCTGCTTCTTCATCTCGGCCGTCCCGGGTGCGCCGGTGAGGCGACGGCGGGCCATCGCCTGCCCGAGGTCGAAGACGCTGGTGACATCGGCGGTGAAGGCGGGGTCCACGCCCTTGAAGTCGGCCAAGGTCAACCGGTCAAGCGGCCGACCGGTCTTCTCGGCGAGCGCCACCACCGCCCCGACCACATGGTGCGCCTGCCTGAAGGGCATCCCTTTCCCGACGAGATAGTCCGCCAGATCGGTCGCCAGCAGCAGCGGATCGGCGGCGGCGCGCGCGCAGGCCGGGGCGTTGATGGTGGTGTTGTCCAACATCGCGGACATCAGGCGGGTGCAGCGCCGGACGGTGTCGGCGGAATCGAAGAGCCGCTCCTTGTCCTCCTGGAGGTCGCGGTTGTAGGTCATCGGCAGGCCCTTCAGCAGCGTGAGGAGCGACATGAGGTTGCCGATGACGCGGCCCGATTTGCCGCGGGTCAGCTCGGCGACGTCCGGGTTCTTCTTCTGGGGCATCAGCGACGAACCGGTGGTGTAGGCATCGGCGATGCGGATGAACCCGAACTCGCTGCTCACCCACAGGATCACGTCCTCGCTCAACCGGCTGAGATGCACGGCCAAGAGCGCGGCGGCCGCGGCGAATTCCACCATGAAATCCCGGTCGCTCACGCCGTCCATCGAGTTCTGGGTGACCCGCGGCTTGCCGTCGCTGTCGACGAACCCGAGCAGCTTGGCCACCTGCTCCCGGTCGAGCGGCAGGGTGCTGCCGGCAAGGGCGCCGGACCCGAGGGGGCAGACGTTGGCGCGATCGAAACAATCCCTGAGGCGGCCGTGGTCGCGGTCGAGCATCTCGACGTAGGCGAGAAGATGGTGGGCGAAGTAGACCGGCTGGGCGCGTTGGAGGTGGGTGTAGCCGGGGATGATGACCGAAGCGTTGGCCGCACCGAGGTCCACGAGCGCGCGCTGGAGCGTCCGGACCTCGTCGAGCAACGCGACGATCTCGTCCCGCAGCCAAAGACGCACATCGAGGGCCACCTGGTCGTTGCGGGAGCGTCCGGTGTGGAGCTTCGCGCCGGCCGGGACGCGCCGGGTCAGCTCGGCCTCGATGTTCATGTGGACGTCCTCGAGCTCCGCCTTCCACGTGAACGTGCCCGCCTCGATCTCGGCGCCGATGGTGGCGAGGCCGGCCTTGATGGCCTTCAGCTCGGCCATCGTCAGGACGCCGATCGAGCGCAGCATGGTGGCGTGGGCGACGGATCCCCGGATGTCGTGGCGCCAGAGCCGCCAATCGAAGCTGATCGATTCGGAGAAGGCGGCGACATCGGCGGCCGGACCACCGGAGAAACGGCCGGAACGGGAGACGACGGACGAAGGCGTGCTTTGGGCCATATTGGTACCGGCCGTGATGGTGCGACGACGGCGGCGCCGGCGGAAGGGCGAAGTCGTTCCGGGTGCGTCGGTCGCCCTGAATTCGCAGATTGCCTCGCCGATCGCCGAAAACTAGTTTCCGAGGCCGTCCGACAACCGGCCGGCGGCCCGATGAAACACTACCTCGACTTCGAAAAGCCCCTCGCGGAGCTCCAGCGGAAGCTGGACGACCTCCGACAGCATCCTGAGCAGCATTCGATGGGGATCAGCTGGGAGGAGGAGATCCAGACCCTTCAGGCCAAGATCGAGGAGGCCCGGCGGCAGATCTTCAGCGACCTCACGCCTTGGCAGCGGGTGCAGTTGGCCCGGCATCCGAAGCGCCCTTACACGCTCGATTACCTCCAGAAGACGTTCACCGAATTCGAGGAACTCCATGGCGACCGGATGTTCTCGGACGACCGGGCGTTCGTCGGCGGCTTCGCGAAGCTCGGCGACCAGAGGGTCGTCGTGCTCGGCACGCAGAAGGGCCGCGAGACCAAGGAGAACATCCTGCGCAACTTCGGCTCGGCCCACCCGGAAGGCTACCGCAAGGCGCTCCGCCTGATGCGGTTGGCGGACAAGTTCGGGCTCCCGGTCGTGACACTCATCGACACCGCCGGCGCCTATCCGGGCATCGGCTCGGAAGAACGCCACATCGGCGAGGCCATCGCGGTGAACCTGCGCGAGATGATGCTCCTGGAGGTCCCGGTCCTCACCGCGGTGATCGGCGAAGGCGGTTCCGGCGGTGCCCTCGGCGTCGCGGTGTCGGACCGGGTGCTGATCCTCGAGAACGCGTATTACTCGGTGATCAGCCCGGAAGGTTGCGCCGCGATCCTCTGGAAAGACCGGGCGGCATCGCCCAAGGCGGCGGCGGCCCTGCGGATCACCGCGACGGACCTGGCTGCGCTCAAGTTGGTGGACGAGGTGGTGAAGGAACCCTTGGGCGGCGCCCACAACGACCACGACGCGGCGGCTGCTTCATTGAAAGAGGCGCTCCTGCGCAACTTGGCCGAGGTGAGGTCCCTGCCGGTCGCCGGTCGCCTCAAGGCGCGCTACGCAAAGTTCCGCGCGTTCGGCCGCTTCACGGAACCGCTGCGGGCGGCCGCTTGAGACATCAGGCATCCGATCCCGCCATGTTCTACCCGCTGGTCTTCACACCGCTTCTCAAGGAGCGGGTATGGGGCGGACAAAAACTGGCCGGCCTCTACGGCAAGCCCGTGCCGCCGGACCGTCCCATCGGCGAATCCTGGGAGATCACCGACCGGCCGGAGGGTGTCTCCGTCATCGCCGACGGTCCGCTCGCCGGACGCGACCTGCGCTGGTTGATGGAGCACCACGGCGAAGCGCTCCTCGGGCGGCCGGTGCGGCCGGGCGAGCGGTTCCCTTGGTTGATCAAGCTGCTCGACGCGAGCGACGACCTTTCCCTCCAGGTCCATCCGCCCGCGCACAAGGCCGCCGCCCTGGGCGGCGAGCCGAAGACCGAGCTCTGGTTCATCGCCGAAGCCGCCGCTGGCGCGAAACTCCACACCGGCTTGCGGCGCGGCGTGACCCGGGACGAATTCGAGCGCCGCACGCGCGACGGCACGGTGGCCGGATGCTTCCACGTGCACCACGTCGCGCGCGGCGATGCGATGTTCCTCCCGAGCGGACGCGTCCACGCCTTGGGCGCGGGCAACGTCGTCTTCGAGATCCAGCAGAACTCGGACACCACCTACCGGGTGTTCGATTGGAACCGCGTCGGGATCGACGGCCGTCCGCGCGAGCTGCATCTGGAGAGCTCGTTCGCCGCGATCGATTTCTTCGACTGCGAGCCGCAACTGGTCACGACACGCGCCGAGCAGACCTCGCCGGGCGTCGCGACGCGGGCCTTGGTCCGCGACCCGCTTTTCAACATCGACCACGTGAAGATCGCGGCCGGTGCCGTCTCGGAGGGCCGTTGGCCCGGCGGCCTCGGCGTCGTCGGGGTGGTCGCTGGCACGTTGTCGCTGGAACCGGACACCCGACCGTTGGGCATCCACGCGGGCGGGTTCGCGCTGTTGCCGGCGGCCCTTCCGGAGACGGCGTTCCGCGCCGAAGGCCCGGCGGAGTTCCTCCGGGTGACTCCCGGGGAATGAACAACCGAGCCGTGCCGATGTCTTTCCCACCGGTCACACCGGCCGGCCCGACGGGCAACTACCGGCAAGTCGCCGCCTACCTTCCGATCCTATGAGCGAACCCACATCCAGCCCCCACCGGGACCGACCGGACGAAAGCGACACGGACGTCCGGTCCAAATTCATCAAGACGGGGACGTTGTCCGTGCTCTACTACGACGTCTGGTTCCGCCTCGCGGCCATGGCGTTCATCTTGGTGGGCGTTTTGTTGGCGGCCGGCTTGCCGAAGATCTGGACGGTCACCCCGGATGGATTCCTGCCGGTCATCCGGATCAGCGGCCTGGATTTCGTGCAGGCCTGGTCGCTCCGGAGGTCGGCCGAGAAATTCGAACGGCAAGGCCAGCTTGCCGATTGCATGGTCGCTTGGAGGGCGGCGTCCTTCAACAATCTCGGCTCGCCGGAACTGGCCCGCGGCCCGATCGAGACCTTGGTCCGGCAGCCGAAACCCGACAAGGAATTCATCGGCATCGGCGTCGACCGGGCGCTTTGGTTGCTGAGACTGACCCGGACCAACGCAGCCGACGCGTCTTTGTTGACCCGGTTCTTCCGGAAGTATGAGCTCGACGATTTCGCGGTGCAGTTCGCGGCCCCCTTGGCTGCGGAGCTCTCGGATGAGGCGCTCAGGGATCTCATGGTGTCCCTGTTCAACATGCGGCAGACCGAGCGCTTCGGCGAGCTTTGGGAGAAGAACCAAGGCAAGCTCGCGGACAACGAGGCGCTCCGGCTCCACCGTTCCGCCTGGCTAGCCGTCTGGGGGCCGCCCCGGACCCTGCGGTCCGGACGCGAAGAAGTGGCCGCCGCCTTGGGCAGCAAGGACCCGGCGATCGCCAAGCTCGCCCATCAGATGGAACTCGTGGTCTCGGCCGCGTTGAACGACATCCCCGCATACCAGGATTCGTTGGCATGGCTGACCGAGCAACACGCCGACCAGGTCAGGGACCATGTCGGCCACTGGCAGCTGCTCATGAACAACGGTCGTCGCGCCGAGGCCAAGTCCCTGGCCAAGACGTTCTCCCGCCCCCCCGGGTCAGCCGCGGACGCCGTCGGGATGGCCCGGGTGTTCAGCTTGCTCGAGCTCGACGACTACGCCGCCGAATTCCTCGGGAACCACTTGGCCTCGTTCGGCTACAGCTCCCAGATGTGGGTCCAGCTCGCCCAGCAACATATCCGGCTCAAGCAGTGGACGGAACTGCGGGCCCTCGCCCTGCGGCTCCGCAACGTGACGGACCTCCGGGGACAGCTGGAAGGCTACAGCCAGTTCCTGGCCGGGCTCGCGGAACTCCGGCTCCGGCGCCCCGATGCAGCGGACACCGCCTTCTCCAAGGCGGTGACGGGCCAGTACGGCGATTCCTTGGTCGCGTTCAACGTCGCCACCGAGTTGATCCGTCTGGGCTATCCATCCTACGGCAAGCGCCTCCTGCAGACCTTGGAGTCCAAGTTCGGCGACAAGGCCGAGTTCTGGTTCCAACTGACCGGGGCAGCCTACGAGGCCCGCGACATGGCCGTCCTGTCGACCGCCGCGCAGAAGGCCTGGGAGCTCGACCCCAAGAAGATCGCCCACGTCAACAACTACACGGCGGTCCTCCTCGTCACCCGCCAGAAACCGGAGCAAGCCATCCAGCTGAGCATGCAGCTGTTGGCCGCCGAACCGGAGAACAACGACCGCAAGGTCAACCACGTCCTCGCGCTCCTGCAGAACCAACGGCTCGCCGAGGCCGAGAAGCTGCTCAAATCGCTCAACCCCGCCGGCCTGAACCTCAATGAGGCCGCGATCGCGAACTATGGCTGGTTCGAGCTGCACATCCAGCGCGGAGAGAAAGACCTCGCCCGTCGCCGGTACCCGACCATCGAGCGCAGCCAGTTGCTGCAGCCGCAGCTCGATTGGATGGACGCCGAGTTCAAGAAACTCCCCTCTGAGGATCCCTGACCGCCGGCCGGACCCGACAAGGACCGCCGTCACCGGACATCGATGGGCACGGACCGGTCTTCGGGCCAGACCAGGTAGACCGTGCGCCGGGAGGTCGCCCACGCCCGTGCGACATCGTTGCGCGGGAGGACGCGCCGCACGCGTTCCCGGCGCACGCCCGGATCGGCGACCACCACGTCGCCGTCCGGTGTGAACCCGCACACCACGACAAGATGGCCGTCGCCCGGTTCCGTCAGCGTTGCGCCCTTCAGCATCGCGTAGCTGACCGATATCGCCACCGGCATCCCGCGCCGGGTCCATGCTTCCAGACCGGATAACCCGTCGAAACGCGCCACGCACGCGCGCATCCCGGGCCTGGCCCCGGCGAAGGCCATGTTGAACGGCCAGTTCCCCGTGCCCGGCCATCCCGGATCGTGCACCGCGGCCGCGACCTCGCGGACATCGGCATCCAGTTCCGGTCGCCCGAGCTCGCGCGCCCAGAACGCCAGCAACATCGATGTGCTCGTCGGGCTGCACCACGATCGCACTCCTTCGGGATACTCGGCCTGCGACCGGGCCGGAACGTCGTTCGTGCGGGCCCACGCGCCGCGGTCCGGCAGGTCCGGTGCCGCCACGGCCCTCGTGTCGGTGAACGAACACGCCAAGAACTTCAGCCCGGCATCGGGGCCGCGGACCGTGATGCGCACCTGGGCGCGGCTGCAAGGACGCTTGAGCACCAAGGTGTCCGTCGCCACCGATCCGTC
>CANGMH010000071.1 GCA_947454005.1 Verrucomicrobiota bacterium | reverse complement strand
GGTTTCCTCGATATCAAGCCGCGTGTCACCTACTTGGCGCGGGTCCGCAACCCGAACCCGGCGATGCCCGACGCGAAATCGGCGCCCGATTCGCTGCGCGACTACGAGCGATTCCGTCACGAGAACCCGTTCACCGATGAATCCGGCCACGGACACGAAGGCCACCCCGCGGCAAACGGTGCCGCGCCGAAAGGAGCAGCCTAATGGCTAACGCCGCTTCCATCCCCGTCGCTGCCGCCCCGAAGGGCAAGCAGCATGACCCGCACGCCGCCCCGCCGAAGATCGTCGCGATCGACCCGCCGCAGGAGTTCGTCCGCGAGCCCTTGGTGCTCAACGGCCGTTCCCTCGCCTGGTTGACCGAGCGCATCGCCGGCGTCTGCGAAGGCAAGATGCCCCTCTGGTGGTGGCCGGCCTTCATCGTCAGCGCCGGACTGATGACGCTGATGTTCTCGCTGGTCGGGTACCTCGTCTCGACCGGTGTCGGCGTCTGGGGTCTGAACAACCCGGCCGACTGGGCGTGGGACATCACCAACTTCGTCTTCTGGATCGGCATCGGCCACGCCGGCACGCTGATCTCCGCCGTGCTCTTCCTGCTCCGGCAGAAATGGCGCACCTCGATCAACCGCGCCGCCGAGGCCATGACGCTCATCGCGGTGGCGTGCGCCGGCATCTTCCCGGTCGTGCACACCGGTCGTGTCTGGTTCGCCTTGATGCCCGGCTACCTGATCCCGGCGCCGAACGCCAACTACATCTGGCCGCAGTTCCGGTCGCCGCTGCTCTGGGACGTCTTCGCCGTCTCGACCTACGGCACCGTCTCGTTGCTGTTCTGGTATGTCGGGTTGATCCCCGACCTCGCCACCCTGCGCGACCGCGCCAAGAACAAGGTCCGCGGGTTCTTCTACGGCCTCTTCGCGCTCGGCTGGACCGGTTCGAACCGCCACTGGAGCAACTACGAGAAGGCCTACATGATCTTCGCCGGCCTCAGCACCCCGCTGGTGCTCTCCGTGCACTCGATCGTCTCGTTCGACTTCGCGGTGTCCAACGTGCCCGGCTGGCACACCACCATCTTCCCGCCCTATTTCGTCGCCGGCGCGATCTTCTCCGGTTTCGGAATGGTGCTCACGCTGATGGTGCCGATGCGGACCATCTTCAAGCTGGAGGACATCATCACCACCCGTCACGTCGAGCTGATGTGCAAGGTGATCTTGGCCACCGGCTCGATCGTCGGGTACGCCTACGGCATGGAGTTCTTCATCGCGTGGTACGGCGGCAGCCCGTACGAGCTCTACGCCTTCAAGAACCGCGCGTTCGGCCCCTACTGGTGGGCCTACTGGAGCATGATCACCTGCAACGTGATCAGCCCGCACCTCTTCTGGTTCAAGTGGTGCCGCACCAACATGGTGTTCGTGTTCTTCGTCTCCATCGTCGTGAACATCGGCATGTGGTTCGAGCGGTTCGTGATCATCGTGACCTCGCTGCACCGCGACTACCTGCCCGCGAGCTGGGGTTACTTCACCCCGACCTGGGTGGACGTGTTCACCTTCGTCGGCAGCTTCGGCCTCTTCTTGACATTGTTCCTGTTGTTCATCCGTTTCCTGCCGGCCATCGCCATCTCCGAGGTCAAGGGCGTGACACCGCAGGCGGATCCGCACCACCCGCTGGGCGGTGCGAAAGGAGGGCACCACTGATGAGCGCCAACGCCAAAACCTACGGGCTGCTCGCCCAGTTCGACACGGCCGCCGGGATCTTCGAGGCCGCCATCCAGGTCCGCGACGCCGGCTACCGCAAGTGGGATGTCTTCACGCCGTTCCCCATCCACGGCATGGACGACGCCATGGGGCTCAAGAACTCGAAGGTCGGTTACTTCACCTTCTGCGGCGGCTTCACCGGCTTCTTCTCCGGCATGACCATGATCTGGTTCATGAACAAGTTCGACTACGGCCTGGTGGTCGGCGGCAAGCCGCTCTTCACCCCGCTCTTCGCGTTCCCGGTGAGCTATGAGCTCACCATCCTGCTCGGCGCCTTCGCGACGCTGGGCGGCATGCTCGCGTTGAACCGGTTGCCGAAGCTCTACAACCCGCTCTTCAAGAGCGAGCGCTTCAAGAAGGCGACGGACGACAAGTTCTTCATCTGCATCGAGGCGACCGATCCGAAGTTCGCCGAGGCCCGTGCCGTGCTCGAGAAGGCCGGGGCCGCCGCCATCGAACTCGTGGAGGACTGACATGCGCTATTTCCTCGCTCTCTTCGCGCTCGCCGTCATCGGTGGGGTCGCTGTGCTCGGTTTCCGGGGCGACATCTCCCGCCAGCCGCCGCGCATGGCCGAGATCTTCCCGGACCTCAACATCCAGCCCAAGCTGCGTCCGCAGACGACCACCCGGTTCGGCGGTTTCGCCGACGGTGCGTCCTCCCGGCCCTATCCGCTCGGGACGGTCGCCCAGAAGGTCGGTTTCGCCGACAACACCGCCTACAAGGACGACGCCTACAACACCGGCAAGCAGGGCGGGGCGTTCGTCGAGGTCAACCCGGTCCCCGTGACCGCCGAGCTGGTGCAACGCGGCCAGGAGCGGTTCAACATCTATTGCCAGCCCTGCCACGGCGCCCAAGGCGACGGCAACGGCATCACCAAGAAACTCGGGATGGCCACCGTGGCGAACCTGCACGACCAGCGGATCGTCCGGCTCAACGACGGCGAGATCTTCAACACCATCAGCTACGGCAAGGCCACGATGATGGGCTACGCCGGCAACGTGCCGGTCGGCGACCGTTGGGCGATCGTCGGATACCTCCGCGCGCTCCAGTTGAGCCGCCTCGCGCTCCAAGGCGATGTGCCGGCACCGGTCCTCGAGAAGCTGAAATAAGGCGACCATGAACTTCCCCGTGCTTTTCAAACGGTTGCTCGCGCTGTTCGCGTGCGCCGGGATGCTGACTTTCACGTCGGCCCGATCGTTCGCCGCCGAGCATGCTCCCGCGGCTCCCGCCCACGGCGAGACCGTCGCCGCGGCCCACGATGGCGCGGCCCATGCCGAGGCCACCGCCCACCATGGCCACGCCGAGACCAAGGAACCGACGTTCTTGGAAGCCGCGCTCTACAGCTACCTGACCGCCTACATGTTCTGCCTGAGCATCGTGGTCGGCGCGTTCTTCCTGATCCATCTGCACTATCTGTTCGACGCCGGCTGGAGCGTCCCCATCCGACGCATCAACGAGCAGCTGGCCGGCCTCATGCCCTTCATGGGCGCTCTCTCGTTGCCGATCCTCGTGTTCGGTCCGTCGATCTATCCGTGGATGAGCATCGACCCGGCGACCGACCACGCGTTGGACGTGAAGAAGATCCTCTTCAACCGACCGACCTTCATCGGCGTGATCATCGGCAGCTTCGTGCTGTGGAGCTTCATGGCGCTGCGGTTCCGCAGCATGTCGATCGCCCAGGACAAGGACGGGGCGGCGAAATGGACGCACAAGGCCCGCTTCCAGGCGGCTTGGGGCATCTACGCGCTGGCCTTCTCCCTGACGGTCACGGTGTTCCTGCTGATGAAGTCGCTGCAGCACCAGTTCTTCAGCACGATGTACGGCGTCTACTACTTCGCCGGCAGCATGTGGGTCACCTTGGCGACGGTGTACGGGATCATGCGGATCCTGTCGCATCGCGAGCTCAACGGCGTCATCTCCAAGCAGACGATCCACTACGTCGGCACGTTGTTCTTCGCCTTCACGGTGTTCTACGCGTACATCCACTTCTCGCAGTACTTCCTGATCTGGAACGCCGCCATCCCCGAGGAGACGTTCTGGTACGTGAAGCGTGAGGCGGGCAGCTGGTGGGAGGTCGGCCTCCTGATCCTGTTCGGCCATTTCATCGCGCCGTTCGTGATCCTGCTCCGCATCGACACGAAGATGAACATGCTCGTCATGGGACCGATGATCGCTTGGGCCTGGCTCATGCACTACGTCGACATGACCTTCAACGTCATGCCCGTGCTGTACCCGAACGGTCTGCACCTGACCCTGCTCGACCCGCTCTGCTGGTTCGGCATGGCCGGGTTCCTCGGGTTCATCTTCTGGAAGAACTTCAAGACCGCCGCCGCCTTCCCGCTGAAGGATCCCCGGTTGAAGGAAGCCATCACCCACCACGAGGTGCCGGCCCCGGGCGCGGCAGCTTCCCATCACTGAGCCACTACAATGAGCGACGAATCCTGCTGCTCCTCCGCCTGCGCCCGCGCTTCGGCCGCGGTGCTCGGCGTGCTCGGCACCCTCGTGGTGCTCGGTGCGCTCGCCCTCTATCTCGTGCGCGCCAACCAGCCGGCGCCGGTCGGTTCCGCCCGCGCCGACGAGCGCAAGAAGACCTGGACGGAGCTCCAGGGCGCCAATCTGGAGACCTTGGGCGGCTACGGCGTCGTCAAGGCCGACAACGGCATCTATCGCATCCCCGTCGCCAAGGCGATGGAGGTCACCGTCACCGAATGGAAGGACGGCAACGCCGCCGGACGGGCCAAGCTGATCCAAAGGCTGGAAGAATCGCTGAAGAAGGCGACCTTCGAGTGATCTTCGCGGAATCCGCCGCATGAACCGACCTTCCCCAACCCCCGCCTGCGCGAGCCCGTCGTGTTGCGCGACCGGCCTTCCGGTGCTCTACCTGCTCGGCGGAAGCATCCTCTGGCTGCTCGCCGGCCTCGGGCTGGCTCTCTTGGCTTCTCTGAAGCAGCACCAGCCTTGGTTGCTCGCCAGCTGCGAGTGGGTGACCTACGGACGGCTGGATGCCGCGTCGCGGACGGCCCTGGTCCACGGCTTCTTCTCCCAGATGGGCCTCGGCCTCGGTCTCTGGCTGCTCGCCCGTACGGGCGGCACCAAGATCGCCGCACCGGGCATCGCCTTCATCGCCGGTCTGGTATGGAACGCGGTGCTGACCTTGGGTGTGGCCGGGATCCTCGTCGAAGGTCCATCGGGCCGCTCGTCCTTGGAACTGCCGGGCCAACTGGTCACCGTGCTCACGGTGGTGTCGACGGTGCTCTGCCTGCTCGGCTTCGCCACCTTCGCCAAACGGGCCGACGGCCCGACGGTGCCGGCGCAATGGTTCGTCCTGGCCGCGTTGCTCGCGTTGCCGGTGCTGGCGATCACCTCGCAGGTGACGCTGTCGTTCTTCCCGGCGCGCGGTGTGTTGCAGGCCGTGATCGATGGCTGGAACGGCCAAGGGCTCTCGCTCCTGTGGCTGGCGCCGCTCGCGCTGGCCTCGCTCTATTTCTTCATCCCGGATATCGGCGGCCGTCCGCTGCGCTCGCCGGCTTTCGCCAAGCTCGGTTTCTGGGCTTGGGTCTTCTTCGCGAGCTGGACCGGAGCAGCGAATCTCGTCGGTGGGCCGGTCCCGGCTTGGATGGCCACCGTGAGCATCGCCGCGTCGGTGCTGTTGCTCATCCCGGTGGCGTTCATCAGCCTGAATCTGCACCTCGTCGCTCCGGTGTCCGCGCTCGGTCGTTCCACCGCGCTGAGGTTCGCGGCTCTTTCAGCCATCAGCTTCACCGTGGTCGGCATCCTGACCGCGCTCACCTCTCCGCGTTGCGCGCAGCAGGTGCTCGGGTTGACCCAGTTCCCGGTCGCCGTCCGCGAGCTGTTCTTGTTCGGCTTCGTCGGCCCTGCCCTGTTCGCCGGCTACTACGCGGTGGTGCCGAAGCTCGCCGGACGAGAGTTCCCGTGCCGGCTCTCGCCGGTGGCGCACCTCGGTCTGACCGTCATCGGACTCGGTATCATGGTGCTCTCCTCGGGTGCCGGCGGTTGGCTGCAAGGTTGGGCCTTGGCCGACGGCAAGGTCGGATTCCCGGAGGTCTCCGCACATCTCCAGATCTGGCTGAAACTGCATACGCTCGGGCTCGCGGTGTTCGCCTTCGCGCAGACCGCGGTGCTGGCGAACTCGGTATGGCTGCTGGTCGAGTGCCTGTTGCCGTTCGGAAAACCGGCCTTGGCCCTCTTCACGGAAACGTCCACGGCCGGCGCCGGGAAATGAAGCGATGAACCACGGCCCTGTACTTTTCCTCGGTCTGGTCACGACGCTGGTCGCGTCTTGGACCGGGTTCGTCGCGCTGCCGCATCGCCAGCTCGGCGCGTTGCAGCCCGATGTCAGCACCAACGCCGCCGGCGCGGTGGTGTCTTATCCCGCGGCACGCAGCGGTGAAGCCGCCCAAGGCGCGGAGGTCTACCGTTCGCTGGGTTGCGTCGCCTGCCATACACAGCAGGTCCGGCCCGAGAACGGCGGAGGCGACATCGCTCGCGGTTGGGGCAAGCGTCGCACGGTAGCCCGCGACCATCTCTTCGACGCGACGGTCCTGCTCGGCGGCAACCGCTTGGGCCCCGACCTGGCGAACTACGGCGAACGGCTCGGGACGAACTCCTTCCCGCTGGTCCGCCTCTACGATCCGTCATCGGTCGCGACGAACTCGACCTGCGCGCCGGTGCCGTTCCTTTTCGAGCAACGCCCGATCCGCAGCAGCGGACCCTCGCCCGAGGCCTTGGTGCTGAAGGGCACCGCGGTGCCGCCGGCCGGATCCGAGGTCGTGCCGACCTTGAGGGCCCGTCAGCTCGCGGCCTATCTCAGCAGCTTGCGAACATCCGTGGAATTGCCGGAAGCACCGCTGCCGCTGGTCGAAGACGCCAACGCCCCGAAATGAGCGCCGACGCCAAACATCCTTCTCCGAGCCGAAGCTCCCGGTCCGAACGCGGTTCCGGCCTCATCGAGACCGTCGTGCTGCTCGGCAGCGCAGTGTTGCTCGTCTGGGGCGGCCTTTACGTGGGCAGCTACAGCGGCCGATTCGACGGCTCCGAGTTCAGCGAGGTCCCGCACGGCCGTCCGGCGAAGCCGGTGGCCGTCTCGGCGGACCCGAACGCGGCCGTTTTGAAGGCCGGGCTCCTCGGCTACAACAAGACCTGCATCAACTGCCACCTGGCCGACGGCAACGGTAATCCCGGCCTCAACATCCCGCCTTTGGCTGGATCCGATTGGGTCTTGGCCGATGCGCCGAGCCGGATCGTACGCATCGTTCTGCATGGCTTGGGCGGTCCGGTGAAGGTCAAGGACACCGTGTGGAGCGGCGGAGTGATGAACCCGTGGCTCAAGACGGCGGATAATCCTGCGGGACTCACGCCGGACGAGATCGCGGCCACCTTGAGCTATGTCCGCAACAGCTGGGGCAACAAGGCCAGCTTGGTGACGCCTGAGCAGGTCGCGGCCATCCTGAAGGAGACCGAGAAGCGTTCGGATCCTTGGACGGCGGACGAGCTCCTCAAGGTCCCGCTGGCCGCCGGTGCGCCCGCCATGGCGGCCCTCACTCCCGACCAGCTCAAGCAAGCCCTCAAGGCGCTTCCCGCGGACGCTCTCGAAGCGTTGATCAAAGACGTCAAGAAATGACGTCGATCGGTCGACCGGGAGTCCGAGTTCGACGTTTCCGGCGCTTGCCCAAGGTCGGTGCATCAAAGCTTCATGAACCGGGATCAATGGTCCGGGTCGAGGGCGGCGTGCAGCTGTTTGCGGTGGATACAGCGGTCGAAGGTCCTGCCTTGGCGCAGAGAGCGACGTCCGGCGGCCGGCTGCTGAGGGGGTAGCCTCCTTCGACGGAGGTCTTGTCGCCGGTCTCACAGCAGACCCTCTCCTGGCGATGCAGGGCGTCGGCCGTGACGACATGGCAGGCCGGTTCCCCCTATGTTCGTCGGCATCGGAAGTCCGATGCCTGACGTCCCCATCGCGGATCTCGGGCTTGGTCTATCAGCGGCCACGCCGACGCACCAACGACCACGCGAGCGCACCACCGCCGAACAGCCCGACCCAAGCGAGCGCGGGAGGCTCGGGCACCGTGGTGAAGGTGACTGAATAATTGTCCAACCCGTGATGGGTGCCGGTCAGGCCACCGCCCGTGCCGTTGGCGGTGACGTAGCCAAAAGCGAGCGGTGCGGAGAAATCCGGATGGGCCGTGCCGTTGTACTCCGTGAAGTCGGAGGCCGTCAGGCCGCTGGCGGAATGACCGACCCAGCCTCCACCGGGCGTTTGTGATACATAAGCCGCGACGAAATATCTTCCGAGCTGGGTGATGGCGAGGCCGTGGGCCACCGCGAGACTGGCCCCGGCATCGATCACGTTGAAATCATAGCTGAAGTCGAGCGACGTGATCGCCCCGCCATGGAGGAGGGGCGCGAAGACAAAGGTCTTGTTGATCTGGCCGACCGCCATCCCGCCGGTGTCGTAGGTGTGCGTGGTCTCGCGCCATGCCCCGGGGTTGCCGCCGGAACCGGCTTGGATCGTGGTGTAGCTCGCGACGCTCGCCGTGGTGTTGTAGATGAGGTCCGCCGACCAGTCGGACGGGTTGAACCCGGTGTCGCTGAAGTTGAAGACGCCGGCAGAGAGCAGGGACGGGCCGGCGAAGCAGACGATGACCAAGGGCAGTTTCATCCCCGGAAGGAAACCGCGCGCTGATCCGAGGTCAAGACCAGGTCGCGCCGGCCGCCCCGGCAAAGCCCGCCGACCCAGCCGGCGCTTGCCCGGCCGGGCTTCCGCTGCTCTTGTCCGAGGCAACGAGCATGAAACGACACCTCCTCCTGCCGCTCGCGCTGGTCGCCGCCGCGCTGCCCGCCTTCGCCCAGCAGATCCCCGTCGTCGAGAAGATGCTGCCCAACGGGTTCAAGCTCCTCCTGGTCGAGCGCCATGAAGAGCCGCGTATCGCCGGCGGATGGGTCGCCCACGTCGGCAGCGCCAACGAGCGCCCCGGGATCACCGGCATCGCGCACCTCTTCGAGCACATGATGTTCAAGGGCACGCCGACGCTCGGCACCAAGGACGCCAAGCGCGACCTCGAGATCATCGCGGAGCAGGAGCACATCCGCGACGGGATGCGCGCCGAGGAGGCCCGGATGCGCGATGCCTGGCGCCGAGGCGAGCTCGAGGACGTGTCCCGGCCGGAATCGAAGACCGAGCGGTGGAAGGAGCTGGAGGCGGATTTCAAGAAGCTGATCGACGAGCAGCGCGGGCTGCTCGTGAAGAACGAGTTCGACCGCATCTACACGACGGCCGGCGCGTCGGGCATGAACGCCTTCACCACGGAGGACATGACCGGCTACTTCATCAACGTCCCGGCGAACAAGCTGGAGCTGTGGGCGTGGATGGAGAGCGAGCGGTTGTTGCGCCCGGTCTTCCGCGAGTTCTACGCCGAGCGCGACGTGGTGTTCGAGGAGCGCCGCATGCGCACCGAATCGACGCCGCTCGGCAAGTTCGCCGAACAGTTCAACTCCATGTTCTGGCAGGCCCATCCGTACCACTGGCCGGTCATCGGCTGGCCGAGCGACATCCCGGCGATCTCCAAGAAGCAGGCCGACGAGTTCTACGCGCTCTATTACCAGCCGCAGAACATCACCATCATCTTGGTCGGCGACTTCAAGGCGGACGAGGCCGAGGCGATGGTGCGCCGGTATTTCGGTCGCATCCCGAAGGGCACGCAGCCCGCGCCCGACGTCGGCACTCTCGAGCCGCCCCAGCTCGCCGAGAAACGCATGGATGCCGAGGCGGAGACCAATCCGCAGGTGGACGTCCTCTGGCACACGGTGGGCTTCGGCCACAAGGACAGCTACCCGTTGGACGTCCTGCAGCAGCTGCTCTCGACCCGCACCGGCCGCCTCTACAAAGGCCTCGTGCTGGGACGCGAGGTGGCGACCGACACCAGCGCGCAGCAGAACTCGCAGAAGTGGGGCGGCGCCTTCGACATCAGCGGCGAGGCGAAGGACGGCAAGACCCCGGCGGACGTCGAGGCGGCGATCTACGAGGAGCTGGAGAAGCTCAAGGCGGAGCCGGTCCCGGCCGAGGAGCTGCAGAAGGTGAAGAACCAGTTCGCCGCGGCGGAATACCGCAAGCTCTCGGCGAACATGCCGATCTTCCAGCAGGTGCTCTTCAACGAGGGCCTCGGCGGCTGGCGCGAGGTCAACGAAGGCGGGCCCAAGATCCAGGCGGTCACCGCGGAGGACGTGCAGCGGGTGGTGAAGAAGTATTTCACCAAGGAGAACCGCGCGGTCGCCACCTACAACCGGAAGGCGGGCACCGGGGCGAAGGACGAGGACCCCGACCTCGTCGGCCTGAGCGCGGAGCAGAAGCCCGTCGTCCGGCGCATCGCCGAATCGCTGAAGGGCGAGACCGACGCGGCGAAGCTCAAGGAGGCCGCCGGCAAGATGGAGGCGCAGGCCGCCACCGGCGACCCGAAGAAGCAGCAGCTCCAGAAACTCATCCTGAAGAAGGTCCGGCAACGCATCGCGGAGCTGGAGAAGAAGTGAACCGTCGGACGCGTGATGAACATGAACCCTAGGATCCTTTCTCTCGCCGCGGCGCTGGTCGCCCTTTTGCCCGTCTTCGCCGCCGACATCCCCGACCGGCCGGAGAAGCTCAGCTTCCCGCCGCTCACGTTCGAACCGCCGAGCGCCGCGCAGCACCGCGTGCCGCTCAAGGCCGGACCCGTCGCGTACGTCGTGCCCGACCGCACGTTGCCGCTCGTGAACCTCAGCATCCTCGTCCGGACGGGGAACTACCTCGACCCGCAGGGCCGGGAGGGCGTCGCGGAGTTCACCGGCTATCTCCTGACCCGCGGGGGCACGAAGTCGAAGACCGCCGAGGAGCTGGAGGAGCGCCTCGCTTTCCTCGCCGCGGGCCTCGGTTCGGGCGTGGGTGACGACCAGGGCAGCGTCAACCTGAACCTGCTCTCGAAGGACCTGCCCGAAGGCCTCGCCATCCTCCGCGAGGTGCTCACCGCGCCGCGCTTCCAGCAGGACAAGCTCGAGCTCTACCGCCAGCAGAGCCTCCAGGGCATGAAGCAGCGGAACGACGACTCCACCGCGATCGAGGGCCGCGAGAAGGAGATGCTCGCCTACGGCACCAACTTCTGGGCCTGCCGCTATACCACCCAGAAGAGCGTCGCCTCGATCACGGCGGACGACCTGCGCGCCTTCCACCAGCGGTGGTTCCATCCGGCGAACTTCGTCGTCGCCGTGAGCGGCGATTTCGACCGCGCCGACATGGTGGCGAAACTGGAGGCGCTCTTCGCCGACTGGCCCTCCAAGGGCGAGGTCCCACCGCCGGTCCCGACCGACATCGCGATGGCCGAGCCCGGTGTCTATATGGTCGACAAGGACGTGAACCAGGGCCGCGTCTCGGTGCTGCTGCCCGGCGTGCATCGCGACGACCCCGACATGCCGGCGGTGATGGTGATGAACGACATCCTCGGCGGCGGCGGCTTCACCTCCCGCATCATGAACCGCGTGCGGTCCGACGAAGGCCTTGCCTACGGCGCGGGCAGCGCGTTCCCGGCCGGCGTGCACTACCCGCTCGCCTTCCAGGCCGGCTTCGCCTCGAAGTCCGGGACCGTCGCCTATGCGACGAGCATCGTGCTCGAGGAGATGAACCGCATCAGCTCCGCGCCGGTGAGCGACCAGGAGCTGGACACGGCGAAGCGCTCCTTCATCGACACCTTCCCCGAGAACTTCAACACCAAGGGCAAGGTCGCCGGCTTGTTCGCGCGCGAGGAGTTCACCGGTCGCTACGCGAAGAAGCCCGACCACTTCGCCACTTGGCGCGGCCGCATCGAGGCCGTGACCAAGGAGGACGTGCAGCGCGTCGCCCGGAAACATCTGCATCCGGAGAAGGCGGTGATCCTCATCGTCGGCCAGAAAGAAGAGATCCTCAAGGGAAACACCAGCCATCCCGTCGAGCTCAAGCAGCTGGCGAGCGGCCGGTTGACCGAGCTGCCGCTCCGCGATCCGCTCACCATGGAGCCGATGCCGAAGGAGAAGGCGGAGAAGTAGGAGGCGACCGACGAGGTCGGGCCGGGTCACCAATCCCTTGTCCCCAGCGGCACGTCGGCGAGGAGCAGCGCCTCGGCGTCCACGCCGTGCGGGCCGGTGAGCGCCGGCTTTCCGTCGGGTCCGACCAGCAGCGAGTTGCCGATGCAGCGGCGTCCGGTCCATGGACCGCCGGTGATCGGACCGACGTTGCTCACGCCGGCGATCCACACGCGGAAGTCCCGTGCGACCGGACCGTAGTTGTCCCGCCACAACTGGCCGTAGGGTTCGCGGGCGTTGTCGTGGTCGTCGGGCACGGCCCACGCGCACGGCGATAGAATCAGCTCCGAGGCCATCAACCCGAGCGTGCGGCCGACGACCTGGCCGGGCGCGAAGGCGTCCGCGCAGATCATCACGCCGATCCGGCCCAACGGCGTGTCGGCGACCCCGAGCCGGTCGCCGCGCGCGTAGTATGCGTGGCCGATCTCCAGCTCGTTGATCTTGCGATGCCGCAGCAGCAGGCCGCCGTCGGGTCCGATGAGCACGGCGGCGTTGAAGACCTTCCCATCGGCCAGCTCGGTCATCCCGGCACAGACGAACAGACCGTGCCGTCTCGCCGCGTCCCGCAACCGCTCGAACGGCGCGCCGCCGGGGACCGGTTCGGCTCCGGTGAGCGCCGAGGGATGCGTCCATCCGAGGTCGAGCGCCTCGGGCAGGACGACGATCTGCGCACCGGCCGCCGCGGCTTCGGCGATGCGGGCGCAGGCGCGGGCGAGGTTGGCTTCCTTGCGCCCGCCTTCCACGAGCATCTGGGCCATGGCGAGCCGCACGGGTGAAGGCATGGCGGAGCGTCGGCCGGCGGACCTCCGGACGGCAAGCCCGAGGCGGGAGCGGTGGCCCTTGCGCAGCTGCGCGGTTGCGCCGACCGCGGCGCGGCCCACACTGGACGCGCGTGAACGACCGGGCCCCGAACGCCGCACACGACCCCGGCCAGATCCCCCGCGGGCTGGGCGCGCTCTACTGGTTCTCGGCGTTGAACGCGCTGTCGTTCCAGCCGGTGCTGAGCAGCCCGATGGTGCTCTACGCGAAATCGCTCGGCGCGAGCGCGACCGTGCTGGGGATCCTCGCGGGCATGATGCCGTTGCTGGTCATCACCCAGTTGCCGGCGGCTCGGTTCGTGGACCGCATCGGTTACCGGCGGTTCGTGCTCAACGGTTGGAGCGCGCGCGTCGGGGTCGTGTTCCTCATCGCCGCGGTGCCGCTCACCAGCGGGTTCCTCGACGCGCCGACACGGCTGGTGCTGGTGCTCGCGCTGCTCTTCGTCTTCAACACCATCCGCGGCATCGCCAGCTGCGCCTGGCTGCCGTGGATCATGGAGCTCATCCCGGCGGCGGCGCGGGGCCGGCACTTCGCCCGCGACCAGTTCTGCATGAACGGCGCCAGCATGGTGTCGTTCGCCTTCGCCGCGCTGGTGCTCGGCGCGCACGGCGAGGCGTGGCAGTTCACGCTGGTCTTCCTCACGGCGGCCCTCGCCGGTGCCGCGAGCTTGCCGGCGCTGGACCGCGTGCCGGATGTCCCACCGCCGCACAATCCCGACGCCGGCCGCGGCCCGGTCCCGTGGCTCGAGCTCGCGGCACATCCTCCTTTCCGCCGGCTGCTGGAGCTGAACTGCGTCTGGTCGCTCGCCTACGGCGGGCTCACGACGTTCGTGGTGAAGTATCTGAAGGACGGGGCCGGCCTGCGCGCGGACCTGATCCTCTACTTCATGTCCGCGTCGTTCGTCGGCGGGCTCGCGTCGCCTTGGCTGGCCGGACCGCGGCTCGACCGGCTGGGCAGCAAGCCGATGCTGGGCCTCACGATGGCCATCGGCTTCCTCATCGGCACCGGCTTCCTGCTCGCTTCGGGCGGGCTGGTCGCGCCGGGGTGGAGCTTCGCGCTGCCGTTGATGATGATGCTCGGGCTGGTCAACGCGTTGTTCTCCGCGGCCAACAACCGGCTCGCGATGCACATCGTGCCGAAGCAGGGCCGCAACCACTTCTTCGCGCTCTTCATGGTGGTGTGGCAGATCACGCTCGGGTTGTCGCCCGTGCTCTGGGGCCTGCTGATCGATGCCATCGGCGACCGGGAAACGACGGCGCTTGGCGTGGGCTGGAACCGCTACAGCGTCTTCTTCGGACTGGTGGCGCTGGTGTTCGCCGCGGCGTTCGCGTTGTGCCGTCGGTTGGAGGAACCGCGCGCCGCGGAGGTCCATGCGCTCGTGCGCGAGCTGCTGGTGGACGAACCGCGCCGCTGGTGGACCCAGGTGACCGGGCGATAGGCCGGATCCGCCCGTGCCGCCCGCGGTTCACAACCCGCTCGGGTGGTCGATGAAGACCCACGGGAGCTTGAACTTCTCCGCCAGTTCCGCGGCGAGGGCCTTCACGCCGAAGGTCTCGGTCGCGTAGTGGCCGCCGTAGAACGCGTTGATCCCGACGTCCTCGGCGAGCGCGAAGGTCCAGTGCGGCCCCTCGCCGGTGATGAAGGTGTCCACGCCCTCGCGGGCGGCCTGCGGCAGTTCGCTGCCGGCGCCGCCGGTGCAGATGCCGATGCGGCGGCAGGCGTCCGCCCCGCCGGGCAGCACCTTCACCGGCGCCCCGAGCACCTCGGTGAGACGTGCGGCCAGGGCCGCGCGGGCCAGCGGTCTCGCCAGCGTGGTCTGCACCCCGAGGAATGCGCCCTTGCTGGCGAAGAACGGCTTGAGACCCTTGAACCCGAGCGCGGTGGCGAGCTGCGCGGCGTTGCCGATCTCCGGATGGCCGTCGAGCGGCAGGTGCTGCGAGTAGACCGCGAGGTCGCCTTGGAAGAGCCGGCGCATCAACGCGTGTCGGCGGCCGGTCCACGGCAGCGTCTGTCCCCAGAACAGCCCGTGGTGCACCAACAGCAGGTCCGCCTTCGCCGCGATGGCGAGCTCGACGGTCGCGAGCGAGGCGTCGACGGCGGCGGCGATGCGGGTGACGCGGCCGGAGTTCTCGGCCTGGAGGCCGTTCCAGGCGCGGTCGTAGTCGGTGAACGTCGAGGGCGCGAGCCGGTGTTCGCAGTGGGCGACGATCTGGGAGAGGGAAGCGGAGGCCACGCGCGGACTTTGC
>CANGMH010000070.1 GCA_947454005.1 Verrucomicrobiota bacterium | reverse complement strand
ACCGCGATCGGGTCCGGCAGTCGTGGCCGCAGGACGCGCTGGTGTCGCCGCCGAGGGCGCTCCGGCACCGCGTCCGCCGATGACCGGTGCACCCGACACCCCGGAGCGTCCGCCATCACCGGTGGCGCCGGCAGGACGGGAGGCGACACCAAGGTCACCACGGGGCGAAGCGCCCGCCCCCGGGTTCGCGCTCCGGGCGACCGGCACTTCCCCGCGGCCGGACCCGTTGATCACGACCGGACGGACGGCACCGGCCTGGGCCCCGGTGGAAGGACCGCCCGCGATGGCGCTGTTCACGCCTCGTTCCTGCCGCGCCAACAAAGCGGTCGAAGGCGCCGGCCGCGAACCGCTCGCCGACGCGTTGATCACCGGGCGATACACCGGCAACACCGTGGCCGCTCCGGCACCGCGGGAGGCCGACGCGCGGCCGGCGTCCGGGGAGTCCACCAACCTGGCCTTCATGATCTCGCCGCGCGTGTGTTTCTGCACCGGATCGAGTCCGGGTCCGTTGTTGATGATGACCGTGTTGTTGTTGCCGACGACGTTGACGCCCGTGTTGTTGTTCCCGCGGATGTCGTTGACCACGCGGGTCTGCCGGTGGACGGAGGCGATCTCCGACCGGCCCAACCGATGGCGCCACGGGGACGGATCACAGAAGCGGTTCCAGCCGACATAGACGAAACTGTCGAAACCAAGCCCGAAATCGCAGTCGAACGCTGCGCGGCCACCGCGCCACGTCAGACCGACACCCACGGTCCAACCGCAACTGGGGGGCAAGGGCGCCCATCCACAATGCGCCCCGGACGAGCGCCACGTGACCCACGCCGGCGCCCATTGGTAATCGGGCGTCCAGCACCAGCCGAAGCCCGGCGCGCGGTGCCACCGGCCATAGTGGAACGGCGCCCAGCCCCACGAGTAGCTCGAGCGCCAATACCAACCGCAATCGCTCCACACCCAAGCGCCGCCGTCGCCGTAGGGCTGCCAGTTGGCATCCACCACCGCGACGCTCGGACGCCAGCACCAGCCGGCTCCCGGGACCTCGACCCACGAGCCGTAGGGAGAAAGCGTTTCGTAGAACGTGTTGTAGGTGACCGTCGTTGCCGGCTGAGAGACGACCACCGGAGCCGTCGCGGGCGGAGGAGGAGGTGCACCTTCAACCGGCGCGACCGCCACGGCAGGCCCGACCGTCACAGCAGGTGCCGACGGCGCGAAGCCCGCCGCAGAAGCCGGAGCCACCGATGCCGCCACCGGAACAGGCGACCCGGCTTGGGAGACGCTGCTCCTCGGCGCCAAACCGGCCGTGTCCGCGGTCGTGGTCGAGCGCTTGAGCAACGCCTGGATGGCGGCCATCGGGACCCCGAGGTCGTTGAGGTAGATCACCTGGTCCGCATCGAGGGAGAACGGCTCCTTGATCACCGCGATGTAGTCCACCAAGACACCTTCGCTCAAGGTCGTCTGGGCGAGACGGACGACCTCCTGTACGGGCGCCGGCAGCTCAGGCGGGGCCTGGGGAGGCCGGACCGCCAAAGGGACCGCGTTGGTCGCCGGTGCGGGTGCGGCCGGGACCGGCGGAGGCGTCGATGTCACCGCGCCCTTGGTCTCGACGTTCTGGACGAGAGCGGTCTTTCGTTCAGCGGCGTCGCAACCGACCAACAACAGGGCGCAGAACGAGGGCAGGAGGAAACGTTTCATGGGAAACGAGGGGGGTGGGGGAAGTGGAGCCGATCGATCAGACCATCGCGGCCGAGCCGTTTCCGGCCGAGGCGACATCCCTGTTTTCTCCGAGGATGCTGCGAGGATAAGTTCTCACGACGGGGGCATTGACGCCCGTGAACTAGGCTTATTCAGCGGCCGGCGCAAGGCCCGATGCCGCCTCCTCCGAGACATTCCGCCCAACCCTATGGGCGACAGGCTGAAGCACGATGACCAACTCCGCGCCGCGGCGGCCCCGGACTCCTCCCGCTCAAAGAAGGAAGCCAGGGCTCTGAGCCGGACGACCCGATCCGGCGCCGGATGACCTGTCGGGCCGCACGGGCCGATCTATTCCTCGCTCGCCATGTCCTTCCCGCGGATCTCCCGGAACTGCTTGCTGCGCACGATCGCCTCGACGGCGCTGCCTACCCGGAAGTCGTGCGACTTGAGCTGGTCGCGCATCGACGCGATCAGCGGCGAATCGGAGAGCATCACGCCACGGCCCAGCGAGTAGCCGAGCAGCTTGCGGCAGAACTGGCGCAGGAACGCGTCGCCCCGCCGGGTCGTGAGGTAGGTGCGCAGCCCGTCCAGCCCATCGAACTCCGAGCCGTCCATCACCTTCGCCCGCGTGTCGACCGGATGTCCGGCGAGGTCCTGTGATCGGCGGCGGCCGATGGCGTCGAAGCCTTCGAGCGAGAACCCGAAGGCATCGATCCGACGATGGCAACCGGAGCACCTCGGGTCGGCGCTGTGCTTCTCGGTGAGCTGGCGCATGGTGAGCGTCCCGGTCGATTCGTCCTCGGGCAGACGCGGCACGTCCTTGGGCGGACGCGGCAGCTTGTCTCCCAGCAGCACCTCGCACAGCCAGTTGCCGCGCAGGATCGGGCTGGTGCGCGACGCACCGGATTGCTTCGCCAGCGTCGTCGCCTGCGCGAGGATGCCGCCGCGTCCGTGCTTCTTCACGCCGTCCACGCGACGCCATCCGTCCGGTCCGGCGCCTTCGAAGCCGGGGATGCCGTAGTGCTCGGCCAGCGCGCGATCAAGAAAGGTGTGGTCGGCGTCGAGGATGCCCATCACCGAGCCGTCGCTCTGGAACAGATCGGTGAAGAAGCGGATGGTCTCCTCGTACATCGAGCCCCGCAGTCCGGCGAAGGTGGGGAAGTGGCGGTCGCTCTTCTCGCCCAGTTCGTCGAAGCCGTAGATGTGCAGCCAGGCGCAGGCGAACTCCGTGGCGAGCCGGCGGGTGCGCGGGTCCTTGAGCATGCGGCGCGCCTGCGCGGCGAGCACATCGGGATCCATGAGCCTGCCGGTCGCTGCCGCGGCGCGGAGCTCGGCGTCGGGCGCGGACGACCAGAGGAAGGAGCTCAGCCGCGTCGCGAGCTCCCAGGCATCCACGGGTCCGGGCTTGTCGCCTTCGACGGGCTTCTCCGCGTGGTAGAGGAAGGCCGGCGCCACGAGCACCCGCGCGAGCATCAGGCGGACGGCCTGTTCGTGCGGGATCCCCTCGGCGCGCAGCCGGGCGTAGAGGCCGCGCAGGTCGTCCTTTTCCGACGCGACCAGCGGCCGCCGATACGCGAGATCGGCGAACCCGAGCACCGCCTCGACGTGGCGCGGTTGCGCGCCGAGCAGCTCCTTCTTGAAGGCCTCGGCGCGCTGGCGGATCGGCTCGCGCATCGGCGTGAACGCGCTCGGATCGGCGTCCTGCGTCGCGAACTGCCAGAGCTGCTCGAAGGCGTCGACGAGCTTCAACGCGTCCTGGCCCACGAAATGGAACCCCGCCCACAACCGGTCGAGCTCCGCCGCCTGCGCCTCGTCGAGCATGAGACGCCGCAGCGGCTCGTCCTCGCGATGGCAGAGGGTCAGCGTCACCACCTCGTCGACGGGGACGATCTTGGTGTAGCACAGCGCGGCGGGGAACAGTCCGCGGAACTCCTCGAAGGCCGCCTCGATCCGCTTGCGAGCCGCGCTGGAGTCGCCCACCAGCACCGGCGAATCGGACACCACGGGACGTTCCCCGTCGGACCACGTGCTCTTCCCGCCCTGCTCCCGCGCCGCGCCGGCGGAGAGGCCGGGCCGGCCGGCAGGCCGTGTCGCGAGCGCCTGCATCTGGATGCTGCCCTCCGTGCCGAGCACCGGATCCAGCTTCGCGGTGGCGACGAATTCACGGCCTTCCGCGAGCTCGGCCGGCACCAGCACCTCGATGACCGACGGCGCACGCACGCAAAGGCTCGCGGCGTCGATCTTGCCGCCGGACGGATGGCGTCCGAACAGCGCCGGATCGAGCCCGGTCGCGGCAGTCGCGGGCGAAGGGACCGCGGTGGCCCTCGGGTCGCGCAGGATGGACGCGAGCAGCGGACCTCGGACCGAGGTGAGCTGGCGGTGCAGCACGGCGTCGGGCGAGTCCTTGGCGAGACCCACCGGGCCGCGGACCAGGAGGTCCTGCACTTCGCCGGCGATGTCCCGCTTGGCCGCGCGGTCGGGCGCAGAACGCCAGCGGCCGAGCAACGACCCCGCGGGCAGCACCGGTTCGGTCCCGCCCGGGCGGTCGGGTTCGCTGTGGAAGTGCCAGACGCCGGGGTTGCCGAGGCGGTCGGCGTGCGGGTTGCCGGCGAGGATGTCCGGCGAGACGTCCTTCGCCAGGTCCCACGTCCGGGTGCCGTCGGTGAGCGCGAGATCCACCGCGGTGAGGTCGCACGAGTGGTTGCCGTCGCGCGGCCCGACGACGACGGACACGATGTCGCCCGGCCGCACGGCGATGCCTTCGAACGGTCCGAACGGGACCTCCTTGGCACCTTGCGCGGTGCCGGCGGCGAGGCGTTGGCGGGAGTTGCCGCTGCGCGATTCCAGCGCCCAGGTCACGCCGTTGCCGCACTCGGGATGGGCATGCTGGACCTTCCCCTCCACGCGCAGGGTCGCGGCCACCGGGCTGCGCCAGCTGATGATGACCCGGCGGTCGGGCGCGGGATGCACGGCGACGCAATGCGGTTTCATGTTGCCCGGGACACGGACGGCCTGGTCGGAGGAGTTGGCGGTGACGCTCAAGGCGTCCGCACCGGTCCAGCCCTGGATGAAGTCGAAGCTCTGCGCGCTCTCCATCCGCGACGTCATGTGCCGATCGATGCGCGTCTCGCCGGCACCGATCCCGAGGCAATCCAGCCACGCCGCGAGCACCACGGGTTCCACGCCGTGCTTGGCGGCGAGCCGGGCGACGGCGTCCGCGTCCACGGTCGCCGGCGCTTCGTCGGCCGCCTCGAGACAACGGACGGTGCCGGCGAAGACCTGCGCGCGGTACGCCGCCAAGGCCGCCATCGCCGGACGCACGTCGCGCAGCGACAGGTCGGGCGCGCCGGCCCCGACGAGGCGCGGGTTCTCCCACAGCGCGACGTCATGCTCGTCGCCGTCGCCGGCATCGGAGACCGCGAGATAGAAGGCGACGGCATCCGATCCGGCCGCGGGCGCCGGCAGCTTCAGCCGGACCTCGCGGGCCGCGGCCAGCGGCGTCACCGGCACCTGCCAGGCCTTGGGACCATCGCGCTTGCCGATGTGCCCGACCTGCGTGAAGCGCCAGAGCGCCGCCTGCCAATGGGCGATGTCGGCGGCCAGGCCTTCGACGTCGGCGGACCCGGCCGAGCGCCAGCGGGCGCGGACGGGATCGAGCACGAGCGACGGGGCCGTTGACCGGAGCGCCGTCCACAGCGTGCCGAGGTAACGTGCGTTCAGGCCCCGCGCGGATGCGACATCAGTGATCGTCCTGCGGCCCGCGGCGAGGGCCTCGCGTTCCTCGATGGTGGCCGCGAGGTAGCGCCGCAGCGGCAGCACGCCGCCGTCCTTGGTGTCGAACTTGATCCCTTGGAGGTCCACCGCCGAGCCGCCGCCGTTGTCGGTGAAACGGGCATAGAAGGCGCGGATCGCCGCGAGCTTCTCCTCGGTCCAGTCGCGCTGCGAGGTGCTCGGCGAGAAGGCGATCCCGTCCGGCAACAGCACGGCGTGCTCGGCGACCGCCTTGCCGGCGTCGAGGTACTTGGTCACGAGCGACGGCGACATCACGAGCGCGTTGCCGACGTTCATGAAGCCTTCGCCCGCCGCGGAATCGGCGGGGAACTCCTTCGCGGGATCGAGCGACGGCACGCCGGTGAGGTCGCGCACGGTGAAGGTGTACTCCGCGTTGGAGAGGCGCCGGAGCACGACCGGTCCCGGGTCGCCGGCGCGGGCGCGGGCCACCTCGTCGAGCATGGCCTCGGTCCACGCGAGCAGCCGCGCGCGCTGCTCGGCGGTGGGCTGCGGCTTGTTCTTCGGCGGCATCTCGCCGTCGGCCAGCTGTTCGGCGACGCCTTGCCAGACCTTCGGATGCCGCTTCACGTCGTCGATCGATGCGAACCGTTCCAGGTCGAGGTCGCCTTTGTGCGCCTCGGTCGAATGGCACTTCAGGCAGACCTCGGCGAGAAGCGGCCGCACCACGGCGGCGTGGTCGGCAGCGACGTCGGCGAGCGCGACGGACGCGGGGAAGACCGCTGCGAGCGCGGCGATCCCCCCGAGGACGGAGAACTGTCGGATATGGCGCATGGAAAGTTCAGGCGATGGGACCGCAAACGACGCCGGTGAGCGTGTCCTCCGGACCGCCGTGGAAGAAAGCGTGCCGTCCGTGGTCGGGTCCCATGATGTCGAGCAGGGTCGCGCGCGGGTGCCGCGGATGGCAACGGTCCACCGCCGCGGCTTCGAGCACGAGGACTTCGTCCCCGAAGGGGAAGGGTCGGCGTGGTCGGCGGAGCATGGCGGGCTCACTTCGCCGGAGACTTCGTGCTCACGAGCGCGTCCGACGGGTCATCGACGAGCACGAGGCCGCGGAAACGGAATTCTTGCAGACGGTTGTTCGCGTGGAGTTGGAGGCCGATCGGCGACGACCTCAGGATCCCGGGTTCTTCGTAGTAGTCCATCACCAGCTGGCCGTTGACGACGGCGCGCAGATGGTCGCCGCGGACGAGCACCTCGATTTGGTTCCAGTCGCCGACGATCTCCGCGGGGTGCCGCCAGTTCGTCGGATATCGCGGCGGGAAGACGCGGTTGCGGCGGTTGGCGTCCCACACGCCCCAGTCGTTGCAGAACATCACCAGCGGCCCCTTGAACCCGTACGGCCCGCCTTTGTCCTCCAGGACTTCTCCTAGCACCGCCACCGCCGAGTGCATCGTCGAGAATCCGTCGCCGCGGGTCTGCTTCACTTCGAGCAGCAGCCGGAAATCGCGGTGCCTTCCCTTCGTGAAGAGATACGTGCTGGCCGGCACTTCGCCCGTGTTCGCGCCGCGGATGGCGCCGTCCTCGACCGTCCAGTGCTTGCCGACGAGCCCTTCCCATCCGGTGAGACCACGGCCGTCGAAGAGCGCGACCGGCTTCTCGCCCGGCGGCAGCGGGACCTCCGATGCCCAGTCGGCAAGCGCGATGGACGGAAGGAAAGTGCCCAAACAGAGCAGCCCGGCGACGACGCCGGAACGGAACGGGGAACGCATGCCCCGACCATGACGGTCCGGCCCGGACCTGACCAGCGAGAGTCTTGTCGCAGGAAGGCCGAGATGCGGCACGAAGCGACGGGGAAGCGCGCGACAGGATTCCACAACGAAGACACCGCGAACTTCCTCGGCTGCCGGCCCGGACCGAGCGCGGACTTGAGGGTTGCCTAGGAACCTTGCAGGACCAGAAAGTGTCGCGGTGTTCCTGCCGGCCGAGGTCATCCCGCCAGTGCGGTCCGCGATGGAGACTCGTCGGACGGATCGGATCCACGGCATCCCGATCCCGCTCCCCGCGGGGATCTCCGCGGTGCGGATCGCCCTGCTGCTCGGATTGTTGATCGGACGGCGGGTGGACGCGGCGCTCCCGGGCGAAGTGGTGGCGTGGGGTTCGTCCTCCGAGGGGCAGACGAGGGTCCCTGTCGGCGCGCGATCCAATGTCGTCGCGGTCGCCGCGGGATTTTCCCACACGGTCGCCTTGAGATCGGATGGAGGGGTCGTCGCGTGGGGCGGGAACGGTTCCGGCCAGACCGATGTGCCCGCGACCGCCAAGACCGGCATCATCGCGGTCGCAGCCGGTTCCGACCACACGCTGGCCCTCACGACCAACGGCGCGGTCGTCGCCTGGGGAGATTCCAGCTCGCTGCAGACGGAGGTGCCCCTCCCGGCGCAGAACGGCGTCGTGCGCATCGCCGCCGGAGCCTTCCACTCGTTGGCGTTGTCGGGCGACGGATCGATCATCGCTTGGGGTGACAACAGCTTCGGGCAACGAGTCGTTCCATCGACGGTCCAGACCCGTGTCATCGCGATCGCGGCCGGCTACGGGCACACCGTGGCGCTGAAGGACGGCGGGGAGGTCGTCGCGTGGGGAGACAACCGCCGCGGACAGACCAACGTCCCCGCCGGCGCGCGGACCGGCGTGACCGCGATCGCCGCGGGCACCGGCCACAACGTCGCCCTGAAGGACGACGGCACCGTCATCGCCTGGGGCGACGACCGGGAGGGCCAATCGACCGTGCCCGCGAAAGCCCGGGCCGGTGTGGTGGCGGTCGCCGCCGGCGGGAGCCATTCGATGGCCTTGCGAGCCGATGGATCGGTCGTCGTGTGGGGCAGCAACATCTCCGGACAAAGGACCGCCCCATCGGCCGCCTCGTCCGGCGTCGCCGGGATCGCCGCGGGTTGGTCCCACTCGGTCGCCGTCGGTGGCATCCCTTCGCCACCGGTGATCCGGGTCCAACCGTCGGCGCGGTCGGTCGCCCCCGGGCAGATGTCGGGTTTCACCGTGATCGCCGAAGGATTCCCGGTCCGGTACCAGTGGCAGCGGGACGGCCAAGATATCCTTGGCGCGACCGGGCCGGTCTATCATCCCGGTCCCGCCCAAGCCCACCTTGCGGGCGGCTATTCGGTGGTGGTCAGCAACTCGTCGGGCAGCGTCACCAGCGCACCTCCGGCGATGCTCTCGGTGGCGCCGATGGAGCCCGGTGCGGTCGTCGAGTGGGGCGACGACCTCGCCGGCCAGACTGTGGTCCCCGCGGCGGCGATGGCAGGAGTGAAGGCGATGGCCGTCGGCTTCGGCCATAGGCTGGCGCTGAAGAACGACGGCTCGGTCCTGGCCTGGGGCGACGACCGTCTGGGCCAGACCGATATCCCGATCGGGGCGCGGACCGGTGTGAAGGCGGTCGCCGCGGGCTACGGCCATTCGGTCGCGTTGCGGACCGACGGATCGGTGGTCGCGTGGGGCGACAAGTCATACGGACAAGCCACGGTGATCCGTGCCGCCCGCACCGACGTCGTGGCGATCGCCGCGGGCACGTTCCACACGGTGGCGTTGAAATCCGACGGCTCGGTGATCGCGTGGGGGGCCGGGGCGGCCGCGACGAACGAGGATCCCGAACGCGGGCAATCGATCGTGCCGGTCGCCGCACTGGGCGGCGTGATGGCGATCGCGGCGGGCGACCTCCACACCCTCGCGCTCAGATCCGATGGCTCGGTCCTGGGCTGGGGTTGGGACGAGTACGGTCAATGCAACGTCCCCGACGCCGCGAAAAGCAACGTGGTGGCCATCGCGGCCGGTGGTTTCCATTCGATGGCCTTGAGGACCGACGGATCGGTGGTGGCATGGGGCTTGGATTCGCTCGGGCGGACGACGGTCCCGGCCGGAGCGATGAGCGGCATCGTGGCCATCGCCGCCGGCCGGTCCCACTCGGTGGCGTTGAAGTCCGACGGATCGCTGGTGACCTGGGGCAGCGAGATCAATGGCGAGCGCAAGGCGCCCGCTTCGCTTCCTCCGGCCGTGGCGATCGCTGCCGGCGGATACCTGACCGCGGCCCTCGTCGCTCCCGGAGCGATCGAGGACACCCCGCCGACAGTGGGCAGCGTGCCCGACCAGACGGTCCAAGAAGACTCGGGGCCGCTGCTTCTCTCGTTCCGGGTCGGCGATGCGGAGACAGCGCCCGATGCGCTCGTCGTCGTCGCGACCGCCGATGATCCGGCCCTGTTCCCGGCCGCCGGGATCCGCCTCGGAGGAAGCGGGGGGCAACGGACGTTGGCGCTGGAGCCGGCCGCCGGCCGCTACGGCGGGACGGAAGTCGCGATCGTGGTGCGCGACGCCGCCGGGCTTTCCGTGACCAACCGCTTCCGGGTGGCGGTCACATCTGTGAACGATGCGCCGACGATCGACCCCATCGATGATGTGCTCGTCCCAGAGGACGCGCCCGCGCAGACGATCCTTCTTTCAGGCATCACTTCGGGTTCGGCCTTCGAGGCACAGAAACTCTCGGTGGACGCGGTATCGGACAACACGGCGATCCTTCCCGATCCCGTCGTCGAGTACTCGAGCCCCGGGACCACGGGAAGGATCATCCTCCGACCGGCCCCGGACGCCAACGGAACGACGACGGTGACAGTGACCGTGAAGGACTACGGAGGCACGGCGTCCGGCGGTCAGGACACTTTCATCCGCCGGTTCAGGGTGGCGGTCGCCCCGGTGGACGATCCGCCGACGGTCGTCTTCGCAGCCCCGTTGGACGGCTCGTCCTTTGTCGAAGGAACGCCGATCCACTTGTCGGCGAAGGCCAGCGACATCGACGACGTCGTGGCGAAGGTGGAGTTCTTCGACGGGGCTGTGCGGATCGGTGAGGTCCTCGCGCCGCCGTTCGATCTCACGTGGAAAGGCGCCGCTGCCGGACCGCACACGATCACGGCCCGCGCGATCGATGGCGTCGGCGCCTCGACCGTGTCGATGCCGGTGCGGATCACCGTCCTGCCGGCCCCGGACCTGCCGCCGGTGGTGGCGCTGGTCGCGCCGGTGGAAGGACGAAGCTTCCTGTCCGGGACGACGATCACGTTGGAGGCGGTCGCCTCCGACGCGGAAGGCCCGGTCGTCTCGGTGGAGTTCTTCCGCGACGGCGGCATCAGCATGGGCAAGATCACCCAGCCGCCGTTCCGGCTGATCCGCTCCGATCTCGCGACGGGGCAACATGTCCTCACCGCGGTGGCAACGGACGGACACGGAGCCACCACGACATCCGCACCGGTGCGGATCACGGTGGAGCCCGCCCCGGATCTGCCGCCGGTGGTGGCGCTGGTCGCGCCATCGGACGGACAAGGCTTCCTGTCCAGGACGACGATCACGTTGGAGGCGGTCGCCTCCGATGCGGAAGGTCCGGTCGTCTCGGTGGAGTTCTTCCGCGATGCTGGCATCAGCATGGGCAAAATCACCCAACCGCCGTTCCGGCTGGTCCGCTCGGACCTCGCGGCAGGACAACATGTCCTCACCGCCGTGGCGACGGACGGGCGCGGAGCCACCACGACGTCGGCGCCGGTGCGCATCGAGGTCTTCGGCGAATCGAGCGATGTCGCGATCGTCCGGGCGTCCGACGATCCGGAGATCGGAAGGATCGCGGCCTACCTCGCCGAGATGGAGTTCCCGGGCTCAGAAGGCGGGCTGACGTCCCGCGTGTTCGCCCGCGAGGAGATGGACTTCACGGTGTTGGAGCGTCATCGGCTGTTGGTCTGGGATGATCCGTCGCCGACGGGATCCGTGACCGCAGCGGAGGTGGATCTCCTGCGCCGACTCCGGTCCGCAGGCATCCCCATCTATCTGCTCGGACCGGGCCTGGCGGCGGCGGCGGACGCGTTGCGGAAGGATTTACAAGAACGATGGCGGGACCTCGTGCATGTCCGCCCCGCCGACGGTTCGACGGCCGGTGGAGACCTGGTGCCGGTCGGCGGCGGCGGACCGTCGCCGATCCTGGACGGTTCATCGGGATTGGTCGGCGCGCTCCGTATCCAGACCGCCGTGCCCAATGTCGTCGCGGTCCCGGACGGCGAAGTGACGGCGCGTCTCGGGCTCTCGGACGTGTTGGTGGCCTATCCGTCTCCCTCCGCTGCCGACACCGGGCAGACGCGGGTCTTCACCCAGATCGTGCCGCTGGTGGCCGGGGGCGACGCGGCGTCCGTCGCCGCCCGGAGGACGCTCTTCAAGAACACCGTCTGCTGGCTCATCGGTTGTTCGCGCTGCGCGGTGGTGAGCCTGCGGGTCCTGGAGGAAGCGAGCGGCTTTGATCCAGCGGTGCCGCGGACCGGCGAAATCCTGAAGTGGACCCCGGTGCTTGCGGAGACCGCGGAATGCGCCGCCACCGGGGTCCGGGTGCAGATCCGGCTCGCCGACGGTCTCGGGTTCATCGGCGCCTCGACGCCGCTAGGCGAGGTCAGCGAGGAGGGCGGAGTGGTCACGTTCCGCCTCGGCCGCCTCGAAGTGGCCAGACCGCTCGCCGTCGAGCTGCTGCTCCGGCCGTCTTCGCCCGGGCCGAAGACCAACCACTTCGAGTTCCGCGCGAACGGCCTCGACGTCCACGGCACCATCGCCTTCACCGATGAAGTCGTGTTCGACGTCGCGGGCGATGCCCGGCCCGCGCTGAACATCGAACCCGGCGCCCAGGACCAGGTCCTGCTCCGGTTCGTCGGTCGATCCGGCACGACGTATGTCCTCGAACGCTCGTCGGATCCGGCCGGCGTCGGTGCGCCGACGTGGACCGCGGTCCAAGAATTCCTCTTCACGCCGCCTTCGTCCCCGATCTCCGCGCCGTTGTCGGCGGAACCCGGGCCGGTCTTCTACCGGGTCCGCGAACGATAGGCGCCTGTCGCCATCTCGATCGTTCCGGAAGATGCCGGCGCCCCGGGGGCCGCGCCGTCCGGGACCGTTGAGGAACCGGCGGGTGCCGCTACTCCACCCCGCCCATCCATCGGCGCACAGGCTTCGCCAACAGCAGCAGGAACACGCCCGCGATCCCGGCGGCACCGGTGACCTGGAAGAACTTGAGCGCCATCGCGCCCGTGTTGTCGCCGCTCACCTCGCCGGCGAAGAGCCCGGCCAGCAGGTTGCCCAGCGAGGTCGCCAGGAACCAGATGCCCATCATCTGGCCGACGAGCCGTTTCGGCGCGAGCTTGGTCACCGAGCTCAGGCCGACCGGACTGACGCACAGCTCGCCGAAGACGTGCAGCAGGTAGGTCATCACCAGCCAGCTCGGCCAGACCGGTCCGTGCGCCAGGGCCCGCCGCGCCCCGACCGCCAGCACCAGGAATCCGGCCGCCAACAACAGCAGCCCGAGCGACATCTTCACCGCCAGCGACGGGTTCCGCCCGCGACGCCCGAGCGCCACCCAGATCCAGGCCGCGACCGGCGCGAAGGCGATCACGAACACCGCCGGCAACGATTGGAACGATCCCGCCGGGATCTCCCCGCCCAGCGCCGGGAACAGCCGCTGTGTGTGCCGGTCCGCGAACAACGCCAGCGACGACCCCGCCTGCTCGTAGCCCGCCCAGAACATCGCCGACGACACGAACAGGATCGCCACCACGCCCATGCGGCGCTTCTCCACGGCGTCCAATCCCGCGAAGCCGAACGCCCAGGTGAAGTAAGCCGCCGCCAATCCCACGATCACCACCGTGGTCCGCTTCGAGAGCCACACCGGATCCACCGGCACCACCCCGGCGAACATCAGCCCCAGGAGCACCGCGCCGATTCCGACCGCCGCGCCGAGCAACCGCCAGTCGCGCTGCGTGGAAGTCCCCGGCGCCGGCGGCGCACCGGCATCGCCGAGATGGCGGCGGGTGAGATGGAACTGCACCAGACCCGCGACCATGCCGACGCCGGCGGCCGCGAAGCCGTAGTGCCAACGCAGCTTCTCACCGAGCGCCGAGCACACGACCGGCCCGATGGCGGCACCGAGGTTGATGCCCATGTAGAAGATGGTGAAGCCCGCGTCGCGCCGTCCGCCGCCCTCCGGATAGAGCGCGCCGACGAGCGCGCTGACGTTCGGTTTGAGCAGCCCGGTGCCGAGCACGACCAGCACGAGGCCGGCGAAGAACGGGATCTTCCCCGGCGCCGCCAGCGTGAAGTGCCCGGCGGCGATGAGCACGCCGCCGGTCCACACCGCCCGTTGCGCGCCGATCAAGCGGTCGGCGATCCAGCCGCCCGGCAGCGCGGCGAGATACACGCCGGCGGTGTAGAGGCCGTAGATGGCGGTGGCCGTCGCATCGGTGAGCCCGAGGCCGCCGTGCTGCACCTGGTCCACCATGAACAGCACGAGCAGCGCGCGCATGCCGTAGTAGCTCAGCCGCTCCCACATCTCGGTGAAGAACAGCGTCTGGAGACCTCTAGGATGGGCCATGGCTCTGGAAGGGACGTTGACCGGCGACAGGAAGATCCGGCTCAAGGATGACGGACGGATCCGGACATCTGTGCGGACACTGATGGAGACCGGGTCCGGTCGGCAAGCGGGCGCCGCACCGACACGAGGGTTGGAAGAGTTTCGCTCCACGGCGGACAGACTTTCCGATCCGCCCGGCGGTGAGACCCGGTCCCCCAATCGAGCTCCGCTCAACCCAAGACCAGCCGGAGCAGCTGCCAGAGGCCGAAGCCGGCGATGACGATGCCGGAGGCGCGGTTCAACCCGCGGTGCCAGGTCGCGTCGAAGCGGTCGCGGAAGGCGCCCGCGACGAGGCTCAACACCAGCCACCATCCGGCGGAGCCGACGAACACGCCGGCCACCAGCAACGCGGCCGCGGCCGGGCTTCCCGCCGCGTCGCCCAATCCCGCCCCCGCGAAGAGCGCCGCGAAAGAGAGGATCGTCAGCGGGTTGGTGAGCGTCAGCGCGAGCGTCGTGAAGTAGGCCGACCCCAGGCCGCGACCATCGGCCGATGCGGCGCGGTCCGCCGGACGCGACCGGAAGGTCGACCAGCCGAGCCAGCAGAGGAACACGCCTCCGACCAGCCCGAGCCACGTCTGCTGCCGCACGAGGAATCCCGCGACCACGGTCAGGCCGGCCGCCGCGAGCACGCCGTAGCAGGCATCCGCGGTGGCGGCGCCGAGTCCGGACACGAACCCGACGAGCCGTCCCTCGGTGATCGACCGGCGGATGCAGAGCACGCCGATGGGGCCGACAGGGGCCGCGATGGACAGCCCGAGCACGCATCCTTTGAGGAAGAGCGCCATCGGCTCGGGTCAGCGCGCCGCGACCGTTCCTGCCGTCACGCCGCGCGCCGGTCGCGGCCCGAACAGATCGCCGCGGTGCGCGCCGGTCGCGGTCGCCGGCACGGCGAGGGCGGTCGGGACAGCGGTCGGCTTCGGCTCGTCGGCGAACGGTCGCCAGAAGTAGCGCCAACTCGTGCCCTCCGCGGTGCGGCGCGTGCGGACGACGCCGAAGAAGGACGAGGTGCGGACGGCGTCCTTCGTCTCGTCACGTCGCCAGAGGTTCCACAGAAACGATCGGCTGGAGGCGCCGGTCTTCGGATCTTTCTCCGCGCGGTAGAGCGACCAGAGCGGCGACCAGCTGCGGGCGATCGATTTGT
>CANGMH010000069.1 GCA_947454005.1 Verrucomicrobiota bacterium | reverse complement strand
TTGCGTCGCCGGCAGCTCTCGATGACCGAGTAGAGGATGGCGCCGCGTTGGCCGGCACCGGCTTCACCCACGAAGAGCCAGTTCTTTTTCCCGAGGGCCGTGGGGCGGATGGCGTTCTCGACGAGATTGTTGTCGATCTCCACGCGACCATCGTCCAAGTCGACGGGCATGCCGACCCATCGGCCCATAGCATAGGAGATGGCGATGCGGAGCAGGCTTTTGGGAAGGACCTTCGAGCGCAGGTGGACCAGCGCCCGATGGAAGCGCTGCACCACCATCCGGCTCTCCGCGGCCCGGAGAGCCGCCCGCTGGTTCGCGCCCGCCTTCTTCTCCCGGAGCCTCGACTCCACCCGGTACAGATGCTGGATCTGGCGGAGGAAGCAGCCGCTGAGCTTGGGCGACTGGTCACGGGCCTCATGTAACTTCCGGCGCACGTGGGCCTAGCAAGCGGCCAGCACCACCGGATGGGCATGATTCCGGGCGAACACGGGATAGGCACCGTAGCCATCGCACTGCAACGTGCCCGTGAAGTCGGCCGGCAGCAGATTGCCCACGCAGGGCGACGCCCGGTTGGTCTCCCGCTGGAAGACGACATCACCTCCCGGCCTTGAAGTCGTCCAGAGCCGGCCCGTCCGGGTTTTGCGGTGTGGAATGAGCCGGGCGTGGATTTGCTCGGCTTCAGCAGCCTGGGGAGCCGCAGTGCAAGGCTTCACCGACCGGGCTGGTAGATCTTCACTTCGTGGATAGACCAGAAAACGCCTTTCTCCGCGCCGGTCTGGGTGATGCGGATAAATCGGGCGTTCGACGGTTTGAATTCGATCTCTGTCCGCGCCTTTTTCCCGCGCCCGCTGGCCACCGGTTCGCCCCAAATCTGGCCGTCGTGGGACAGCTGCACCGTGTATCCGCGCGGGTAATCATAGGCGGAGACCCCGGCGTCCAATTCCAAGGCGTTGACCTCGGTTTCCTGGGGAAGCTCGATCTGGAACCACATCCCCGGGGCTTGGTAGCTTCCCGAGTCGTAGCGCGTGTTCATGTCCCCGTCCACCGCCTGCTGGGCCATGCTCGGATTGTGGCTCGCGGTCACGTGCCACTGGGAACGGTTGGCCAGCGCTTGGGGCACCGCCGTCCGCAAATCCTCCGGCGTCCAGGGAGTGTCGCGGCCACGGATGGCTGCCCGCACCCGGGCCACGTCATTCGTGTCCACCAAGGTGGCGTGGTTCACGAAGCCGTTCCGCACGTAGGAAGCGACCGCGGCGATCCAGTCATCCGCATTGCTTTCCATCGGCACCATCAGGGCGGTGTAGGTCTTTCCTCCCACCGGACCGTTCAAACCCTTCAAGAGCACGCTGATCACTCCGTCACGGTGACCGGTCACGGTCTGCGATCGGACCAGCGGCGGCGCCATGGTCTCGCCAGGTTTGCCGCCTTGCAACGGCTGCCCGCGTCCATCGGGACCATGGCAGGCAAAGCACAGTTCCTTGTAGATGGCCTCGCCACGTTGGAGCCGCTTGCGTTCGTCGGACGTGAACTGGGGATCGATGGATTCCGCATTCGGCCGCAACAACTTCGAGGCGATCGTGCGCACCCCGGGAGAGTCCGTGGTTTGGATCGAGGCATCGATCAAGGCCATGGCATTGGTCCATTGCAACAGGTGGGGAGTGAGCAGGGCTTGGATCGCCACCGCCGGGTCTCGATCCTTCGGCATCACCTCCAAGGCGGGCACCAGTGACCGGTCTCCCGCCTTGTACAGGCTCTCGCTGGCGCGGATCGCGGCGACGCGCACCTGCGGGTCGGCGTCCTTCAACATCTCCCGAAGGAATGGAGCGTCCAAGGACTGCAATCCTTCCAGCGTCCAGATGGCGTGGAGCCGCGCCAGCGGGTTCGCGGTCTGGCGGGCGAGCCGGATCAGGGCGGGCGCGACCGTTTTGTCCCCGCGCGACACCAGTGTTTGCTGCGCGGTGTCGCGCCACCAGCCGTTCGGATGTTCCAGATGAGCGACGAGTCCGATGGAGCTCTCGTTCAGCATCCGCGGTTGCGGCCCCGGTTGGTGGTCTTTGTGGGTCAATCGCCAGATCCGTCCGCGGCCGAAATTCCTGTCCAACGAATACTTCTCCACCATCGGACGAAGATAGGAGCCCTTCTGGACCCAGGCGCCCTCCTGGATGATCCCTCGGTACATGTCCACGATATAGAGGGTCCCATCCGGCGCGTTCATCATGTTCACCGGGCGGAAATTCGGATCGGTGGAACGGATGAACTCCGTCTTGTCATACGCGTTCCGCAGATACGTCAGGCCGTCCCTCACCTCGACCTTCGCGCGCCGGATCAGGCGTCCGACCGGTTCGGCAAAAAGAAGGTCCCCGCGCAGGTCCTCCGGCAGCCTGTCGCCGCGAAAGATCTCGTTCCCGCAAGTGGCCGTGAAGTGGTTCAGGGTCTTGTCCTCCGGCCGGTGTCGGGACGTGCCGCCCTGGACGTCGGCCAGTCCGACCAAAGGCCAGACCTCGGGAAAATCGGCCGGGACCTGGTCGCTGATGTTGAAGGCCCCGTAGACGATCGGGACCTGGAAATTCACCGGGCCGACCTCGCCTCCCCCGTTCACGAACCAGATCTTCCCATGGTCATCCTGGCTGACGCCCCACTGGCCGCCGTTCGGCGCCGTCGGTTCTTGGATCACGTTCGTGCCCTGCCATCGCAACCGATAGGCGTTCACCGTCATGTACATCCAATTGTCCAACGCCCAGATCAATCCGTTCGGCTGATGCTCCAGGTTCTCCCCACGCGGGCCGCCCGCGTAGAACAACCGCTTCAGGTCCGACACGCCGTCCCCGTCGGCGTCGCGGTGGAGCCAGATGTCGTTGGAACCGGTCTCGGTCACCAGCAGGCCGTCGCGGACCGGCAGGATCATCCTCGGCAGCAACAGGTGATCGATGAACACCGTGTGCTTGTCGAAGACCCCGTCACCTTTGCTCGACCAATGCAGGGAGACGCGGCTGTTGGTGGTGAGTTGGTCATGACCATCGATGTCCTGCATGTAGGTCCGCATCTCGGCGACGAACATGCGGCCATCCCCGTCGAACTTGGCCATCACGGGTTCACGGATGACCGGATCGCTCAGCACCAGTTCTAATCGGTATCCCTCGGGAAGGACAAACGTCTTCGCCTCGGCCTCCGGTGACAGATAGGGCACCGGGGCGGAGGGGGTGGTGTCCGCGGGCGGGACGGCAGCCCGGACGATCGAGGTTGCCGCCGATCCGACGATGACCCAGAAAACGAAAAGTTTGTGCAGCTTCATCGATCAAAAGGAGGCGGGCAAAACCGAGGATGGACCGCGTGCAACGGACCGGACCACACGACCTGCTCCAGGGGGTATGAGAGCCTCAGGCGCGGGTGGATGGTTGTTGTTCGGTGTTGGCTTGTCCATTCCCGGTGGGGGAAGTGGGCAACGCGACCGGACCTCGGGGTGGGACAATGGGTCTGGGAGTATGCCGCCGGATTCGGGTGACCAAGGCGACTGTGGGGCCGAGGACGATTGCACTCTTCGCGATGGTCAGCGATCTCCACCCTGAGCGACAACAAACTCGGTAGGGCGGAGCTGCCGCTCCGCCGTGATCTCGTCGGCCGCCAGCGCAGCGCCGTGGGCGGCCCGGCCCGAAGCGTCTGCCGCTGTCCGTGAGACCGAGCTCGTAGCCGCCGACGTCAGGAGGCGGATAGCGGTCTCCGCACAGGACGCTTCTTGCGCGAGGTGGCCCTCCGCCTCGTCGCCTCGGCGGCTACGTTTGTGGTGAGGGCGGCTCGATACGGTGGTCCGTCCCTTCCATCCAGGGCAGGGCTCGCGCTGCCGTGCGGCTCCGTCCGCTTTGCTTCTGACGCTCAAGCACCTCCACGGGCACGTCTGTTGGAGGCTTCCCTGACACCCCCTCGATTGTCCGCCACTTTCGATCGAACCCGATCCGTTCCATCCAGTTGAGGCTTTGTCGATCACCTGCGGTCGGGATGTCAAAAACGCAGCCCTGGTCGTGTTGCGTCCCCTTTCGGCAGCCTCACGGTTTGGGTGGCTCGAATTTGGGATCGATCGCCAGCATCGCCTTGAGCATCAGCTCGTACGCGGGCGGGTTCTGGAACGAAGGTCCCACGAGAAGGGTCTGGACCTGCATGGTCCTGAGATGGGTGGGTTCTGGCTGTTTGAAGCCCATGTTCTTCCAGTAGCCGGCGAAATCGTTGTCGCGGACCGCGATCGCGTATTCGCCGGGTGTGAGCCCCGTTTCCATCGCCTGAAAAAAGGGCGCCAGTTCCTCCACGGTATAGTACTGCCGCGGCGCGTGGTTGTAGGCGCCGAGGAGGTCGGCGACCGCCTCATAAACCCGGGCGTCGGGAAACCGATGCAACGAACTCAGGAGCCCGATCGACTGCACCTTTTCCTGCACGTGTTCCATCCAGTAGCTCTCGGGCACCTGGCCCATCGCGCGGCACACCGCCGCCGCGCTTTCAGGGCGATCCGCGAGGGCATCCAGCAGTTCCGCGACCGGGACGTCGCCGCGGGCCAGGCGGTCCTCGAACGCTCCGGGAGTTTCCGCAGGGCCGGCTTCGGCAATGGCGGCCAGGGCCGGATCGTCGGGAGCCTTTTGCATCAGCGCGAGGCGCGCTTCGAGGCGGTTGGCCGGGAGGGGGGCGCGCCGCATCACGTCGGCGAGGGCTTGACGGATCTCGGGATCGGATCCGGGGATCACCACGTTGGCCATCAAGCCGTCCCAGCGGGTCGTGCCCGTTTCTGAGCGCAGTTGGGCGACGATCTTGCCGGACACCTCGGGGCTGGGCGGGGCTGGGGCCGGCGGGATCTGCCCGAGGACTTTCAGCACGGCCGCCTGGATGTCGCCGGTGCTCTCCCGCGCCAACGCCTCCAGCAGTTCGTGGTTTTCCGTGAGGCTCTTGGGCCGGGTCCCGATGGTCGCCGTCAGCAGGTACTCGAGCTGCTCGTGGAGATCGGGTCTCCGCTGCAGCAACGCCAGAAGTTCCGCCACGGGCGATTCCCCTTCCCACAACGCGAAGACGAGCCGGTTGGCGATCAGGCCGGCGGCGTCCCGGTACGCGGGATCTTCCAGGAGGGCGAGGAGTTCGGGCGCGAAATTCGCGGGAAACGATCGGCCGAAACGCGCGATGGACTCGATGGCCATGGCAACGGTCTCGTGGTCGGTCGACGCGAAGGCCTCGCGGAACAGGGGGATCGCGGCGTCCTCGTTCCCCACCAGCAGGCCGGCGCCTTGTTCAAGGAGACGGAGCCGCGCGCCTTGGTCGAGCGACACGTCGAAGAGCGCGGAGCGCAGATAACCGAGGGCCTCGGCGACGCGGGGGTCGATGGCCGCGGTCCGTTCGGGGCTGCTCCCGGCCCGGCGCATCCAACGCGGACGCACTTTCTCGTTGGCGGCGGCGTTGGCCTCCCGCAGGGCCGCGCCGGCGGGGGAAGTGAGGAACGTCCGATTCCGATGACGTTGGACCGCGATCATCAGGGCGCCGCCGCCGACCAGGCCGACGACGGCTGCCACCGCGAGTTTGCGGGCCGTCCAGCCGAAGGCGGGTGCGGCGACGGTGGCCAGCGGCAACTGCCGGACGCCGGCGGCGATCCGGGCGGCGAGGCCGGCAGGAACCGCGGCGGTCCGCTGCTGGGCCAGGAGGGTCTCGAACGCCGCGGTGGTTGCGACCAACCCGCGTGCAGCGAGACTGGAACGGAGCTTCTCCAGGGCGCGCGAAACCCGCATGCGGGCCGCGTCCGCGCCGAGGCCGAGCTCGGCGCCGATGGATCTGAAATCGCGGCCTTCCAGGAAACGGAGCACGACGGCTTGGCGATCCGCCTCCGGAAGCTGCTGCAGCGCGTCGTCCAGGACCGGCTTGAGCTTTTCCCAGTTGATCTCCGGTGTGGGCGGCGTGGCCTCGGGTTGCATCAGGGTTTGTTCGCGGAGTTGGCGGCGGAATCGACCGCGGGAATGGTTCGCGGCCATCCGGGAGGCCGTGGTGTACAGCCAGCCGGCGAGCACGGGATGGTCCGCGAGCGCGCGTGCCTGGCGGGCCAATTCGACGAACACCGACTGGGCGACGTCCTCGGCGGCGGCGGTATCGGTTCCCAGATGTCGGAGGGCCGTGGAATAGACCAGTGGCAGGCGGCGGCGGACCAGTTCCGCGAAGGCGTCTTCGGCACCCGAACCGCAATATTCGCGGAGCAGGGCGCCGTCGGTGGTTTCGTCAGTCCAAGTGTGCATGCTGGTTTATGGTCGCCGGCAACAAAACCGAACGGGGAATCGTGGCATGGGCACGATCGGTTGGAAATCGCGGCTTCTCGCTCGGCGTCTGGCTTTACCCCTCGCCCGCCATCCCCTTCATCCTCACGCAGACCGGCGACATCCCAGCGGACGCCAAGTCGCTCCAGTTCCTCTGCTGCTACAAGGGCGTCCTCCAACTCAGCGGTCTGAAGGTCTTCATCGGCGGCGTGCAGGAACCGATGAACTTCATCGGCACACGGCCCACCGACAATCCGGCCGCGCCTACGGCCCCTGACTCCGCCGCGGGCGTGAGCCCCTTCGCCGGGACGACGACGGAACTGCGTTTCGAGCTCCGTAGCATCGGCCACGACGATTTCTCCTTCGCGCCCCGGCTGCCGGGCCAACCCAACGCCCAGAGCCATGTGCTGGACGACCTGAAGTTCAGCGCACTGCCCGCCAGCGTGCCGTTGCCGGGCACCTATTCCCTGTTCGCCTTCGGCTTTGCCGCCCTCGCCAGCCACCTGCGGCGCCGAGTCCCGTGAGCCGCTTCGTAGCCGCCGAGGTGACGAGGCGGAGCCCGCCCAAGGTAGGGCGGAGCTGCCGCTCCGCCGTGATCTCGCCGCCTGCCAGCGTAGCGTCGCGGGCGGCCCGGCCCGAATCGTCTCCGGCTGTCCGTGAGACCGAGCCCGTAGCCGCCGACGTCAGGAGGCGGATAGCGGTCCCCGCACGGGACGCTTCCTGCGCGAGGTGGCCCTCCGCCTCGTCACCTCGGCGGCTACGTTTGTCGGGAGGGCAGCTCGAATTGGCGGGCCGTTGCGGGGCAGGCGAGCGAAAAGGCCATCATCAACAGGCGACAGCCCGGCCTCAGGCCGCGGCCGCCATCGGCTTGGTCTGGACCAACGGCAGCGCCTCGCCGAGCACGACAGCGCGGTTGATGGTGACCGAGGAGATGTCCGCCGCCGTCGGCACCTCGAACATCACGTCCCGCATCAGCCGCTCGACCAGCCCGCGGAGGGCGCGGGCGCCGGTGCCCTTCTTGGCCGCTTGGGCGGCCAGTTCCCGGATCGCGTCGGCGGTGAACGTCAGCTCGACGCCGTCGAGCGAGAGCAGCTTGGCGAACTGTTTGACCAAGGCGTCCTTGGGCTCGGTGAGGATCCGGACCAGGTCTTCTTCGCTGAGTTCATCCAGCACGCTGACCACCGGGAGACGTCCGATGAACTCGGGGATATAGCCGTACGATAGGAGGTCTTCCGGTTCGACGCGCTTGAGGACCTCGTGGGTCGTGATCTTGGCCGCCTGCTCGGCCTCGGCCCCGGCGGCGAAGCCCATGACCCGGCGTCCGAGCCGTCGTTGGATGGCGCGGTCCAACCCGACGAAGGCACCGCCGCAGATGAACAGGATGTCGGTGGTGTCCACCCGGATGTACTCCTGCTGGGGATGCTTGCGTCCGCCCTGCGGCGGCACGGCGCAGACGGTGCCTTCGAGGATCTTGAGCAGGCCTTGTTGCACGCCTTCGCCGGAGACGTCTCGGGTGATGGAGACGTTCTCGGTCTTGCGGGCGATCTTGTCGATCTCGTCGATGTAGATGATGCCCATCTGGGCCCGCTTCACGTCGTAATCGGCGTTCTGGAGCAGGCGGAGGATGATGTTCTCGACGTCTTCGCCGACGTAGCCGGCCTCGGTGATGGAGGTGGCGTCCGCGATGGCGAAGGGGACGTCGATCAGCTTGGCGATGGTCTGCGCGGCCAAGGTCTTGCCGCAACCGGTCGGCCCGATGAGCAGCACGTTGCTCTTCTGCAGGTGCACCTCGTCGGGGTCCTTCGTCGCGCCGCCGTTGCTCAGGACCCGCTTGTAGTGGTTGTACACGGCGACGCTCAAGGTGCGCTTGGCGTCTTCTTGGCCGATCAGATGGGCGTCGAGATGCCGCTTGAGATCGGCCGGCTTGGGCACGTTGAGCCGCCGGAGTTCCTTGGTGGTCTCCTGCCGCTGCTCCTTGGCGAGCACGCCTTGGCAGACGACCACGCAGCCGTCGCAGATGTACACACCGGGGCCGGCGATCAGCTTCTTCACCTCCGAGCGGCTCTTGCCGCAGAAGCTGCACATCGTGATCTGGTTCGCGCGCGCCATAGGTGGTTACCTTGCCGAGTTCCGGGCCTGACGCCAGAGCAAGATGCCGATCGGGAGAGCGCGGGCGGCAGGAAAGCCGCCGCTGCGACGGCTCGTCGCGGCGGGTGGCACCGTGCGTCGTGGACGTCCGGCAGGCGAGGGCGGGTCGGAAAAACCGCCCTCCCGGTCCGGTCCGGGATCAGGACGCGGTCAGGGCCCGTGAATCCTCGGCGACCAAGGACGGGACCTCGCGGCGCGAAGCGACGACCTCGTCCACCAAGCCGAAGGCCTTGGCCTCGGCGGCGGTCATGAAGTTGTCGCGGTCGCAGGCCTTCTCCACGACCTCGTAGGGCTGGCCGGTGTGGTGGCCGATGATGGTGTTGAGGCGCTGCTTGAGCCGGAGCATGTGCTTCACGCGGATCTCCACGTCGCTGGCCTGGCCCTCGGCTCCGCCGAGCACCTGGTGGATCATGATGTCGGCGTTCGGCAGGGCGAAGCGCTTGCCCTTGGTCCCCGCGCAGAGCAGCACCGCGCCCATGCTGGCGGCCATGCCGACGCAGTAGGTGTTCACGTCGCAGGTGAGCCACTGCATGGTGTCGTAGATGGCGAGCCCGGCCGAGACGCTGCCGCCCGGCGAGTTGATGTAGAAGTGGATGTCCTTCTTCGGGTCGTTCATCTGCAGGAAGAGGAACTGCGCGACGATGACGTTGGCGACCATGTCGTCGACCGGGGTGCCGAGGAACACGATGCGGTCCTTGAGCAGCCGGCTGTACAGGTCGTATCCGCGTTCGCCGCGGCCGTCCTGCTCGATGACCATCGGGATGGAGAAATTCCGGGGGGGCTGGTTTTTCAAAGCGCGCGAAAGCTAGGAGGGGCTCCCGGTAGCGTCAAGGAACCGGCCCGGTCCGGCGGCGCGGGCGGACTGGAAAGTCCGCGTTCCCGGCGGGCGCATCCGGCTCGGCTCCGTGTCGGCCCGGTGCCGACCGATCAAGCCTTCGCCGCCTTGGCCTCGTTCGCGCCGTTCCGTCGGGCCTTGAGCCGGATCAACGCGGCGGCGGCGGCGGCGCTCTCCGCGAGCTTCTTGCTGCGCCCGGTGCCCCGCGCGAGCTCGACGCCTTCGTGGGACACGGCGGCCTCGAACTGCCGGTCGTGGTCGGGTCCTTTGGACGAGACCTCGGTGTAGCTGGGCGGGTTGGGCGAGGAGGATTGGAGCATCTCCTGGAGCTCGCCCTTGGGGTTCTCGAGGTTCGGCAGCTCGCCGAGCTCGCCGAAGGAGCTGCGGAACTGGCGCGAGACCAGGTCGCGGGCGGCTTCGTAGCCGGCGTCCAAGAACACCGCGCCGAGCACGGCCTCGAAGGCATCGGCCAACGTCGAGCTGCGGATGCGTCCGCCGGTGGTCTCCTCGCCGCGGCTGAGGATGAGGAAATCGCCGATCTTGAGCCGGCGTCCTTGCTCCGCGAGCGAGGACCGGTTCACGAACTGCGCCCGTGCCTGGGTGAGCGGGCCTTCGCCGTGCCCCGGGAAACGTTGGTAGAGCTCGTTGGTGAGGATGAGCTGCAGCACGGCGTCGCCGAGGAACTCCAGCCGCTGGTTGTGGTGCTGCAGGTGTCCGACGCCGGCCTCGTGCGCCAGCGACGGATGCGTGAGCGCGAGGATTAGCAGCTGACGGTCGCGGAACGTGTGACCCAGCGCGGTCTCGAGGGCGGATGTGTCGATCATGCTCGGACGGAAGCGGACGGTGCTGACGGAGCGGGATTCAGGCCGGGGCCAAGGTCGTCACCTCGCTGGGCGGATTGAACGGCTCTTCTTCGGGCGCGCCATCGACCGGCAGGCCGTGCTCGAGCAGCTGCGCGACGTCGCGCTGGACGGCTTCGAGCTGCTCAAGGTGCAGGTCGGGATCGGCGATCGCGAAGATGTCGCCCGTCCGCGGCTGCTCGTAGATGAAGACGCGGCGGCCGTTCTCGCGCAGCTGCTGCTTCACTTTCAGCACCCGTTTGCGCTCGAGCATCACGGCGAGGATGTAGCAGGCAGGCGCATGGCTCTCGTCGCGGCGCTCCACGAGCTTGCGCAGCAGCGATTCGGCGTCGTCCTTCAGGATGGCGTCCGGCGTCACCGGCGGCGGCGCGTGGTACACGCCTTGCCAATGCGAGACGAGGTGCGGACGGGCCAGGATCTCCGCGCCGTGCGTGCGCCAGGCCTCGGCGCTGAGGTCCAACCGCTCGAACCCGTGCTGCTGTTCCAGCAGCACGGTGTGGTAGGCCTCGCCGTCGGCGAACGCGCCACCGCTCACGACGCAGACATGGCCGCGGGACTGGATGTTCCACTCAAGCATGATGAAAGAAAGCGGCGGGAAGCCGGGGACGAGTTGACCGGACGAAGTATCGGGAAGCGCCCCATGACTTCAACCCGCTTTTGCGGCGGACGCGGGGATCCGTCACGATCGACCGATCCCGGGCGTCCTTCCGGCCCCGGGCGGACGCACCGCGCCGTGCTTCAGCCGAGGCCGAGCGGCAAGGTGAGCTGGTTGTCCTTGCCCAGCGCCCACGCCTCGATGCCCATGTCGCGCAGCGTCGTGGCGAACTCCGCCGCGAACCCGTGCAAGGTGAACACGCGTTTCGGTCCGACCTGCTCCACGAACTCGATGAGGTCCGAGAAATCCGCGTGGTCGCTGAGCGGGAACGCTGCGTCGGCCCGGTACTGGTAACGGCACCCCGGGTCCATCGCCCAGCCGGTCAGAACCGCGGTGCGGACCTTCGGATGCTTCGACCGCAGCGCGTCGAGCTTCGAGCCGGGCGGGCAGATGACGACATGGCCTCCGGGCTTTTCGACATCCAGCGTTCGCCATCCGGGGAAGCGGTGTCCGCACGCTTCGTAGACCTCGGTCATCTTCGCCACCGGAGGGCTGAGCATCACCGGGATCGAGGCATCGGAGAGCGAGCGCAGGATCTCCTGGCTCTTCCCGAGTGAGTAGCACATCAGCACCGGCACCGCGCCTTCGGCCAGACCCGCGCGACAGAACGCCAGGATGTCGCGGACCACCTGGTCGGTCGGCGGCAGCACATAGCGCGGGAGCCCGAAGGTGGTCTCCATGACCAGCGTGTCGGCGCGGCGAGGTGCGCAGATCTCGGCGGTGAGGCTGGCGCGCAGCTTGAAATCGCCCGTGTAGAGCAACGAACCGTCCGCCGACTCGACCAAGGACATCGCCGAACCGAAGATATGCCCGGCCGGCAGCAACGTGAGCGCGAAGTCCGGGGTCCCGGGCCCGAGGTCGGCGGCGGAAGTGCGGCGACCGAACTCGAGCACGTGTTCGGCGCGCTTCCCTGCGATCCGGGCCCGCATGAGCTTCTGCGTGGGTGCCGAGAAGACCACCCGGGCGTGGCGCGCCGTGTGGTCGCTGTGGGCGTGGGAGACGAAGACCGTCTCGTCCGGCCCGATCGCCTGATGGGCATCCAGCCAAAGCCGGAGCGCGGGCAGATGGATCGCCCCTTTCACGTACCGGAACTCCAGCGCGGACATCGCGGACACCGTAGCCCGGACCGACGCCGACCACGAACCTCCGTTCTTGGTTGGGAGGTCTTTGCTTCCGTCCTGTGCGGACACGAGCGCGTGATCCTTCGGCCGCATCGGCATAGGGACGTGTGGCGAGGCGGCGCGAGCGGCCGAACGGCAGCCGAATCTCAGTTTCCTGCAGCCGATTCATCCGCCAAGAACATCGCGGAGCGATTTCAGCCATTAGCCGGGGGGCGAGGAGCGCAGCGACGACACCCCCGGATACAACGGGCCTGCGCCACGACCCCGGCAGGGGTCGCAGATCCGTCAAATGGGTCGTGGTCTGGCACCCCTTGCAGGGTGCTTGTCCCCCCGCTTGTCACCGGGGGTGTCGCTGTAGCTCTACCCCCGGCTAATGGCTGGCGAGCCTCCGGCTTGCAAAGTTGACGCCCCCTTCCTGCAAGAAGGTGAGTTGCGCCCCCGCCGACCGTTCGGCCCATGCAGGCTTGCACCGCGCTTGCTGCCTCCTACGCTGCCGACGTGATTGTCCCGCAGAGAAAGATCTTGCTCCGTCAGGACGAGGATGGCGTGTGGGTCGCCAAGTCGGGTCTGCTGCCCGGCTGTCACGCCCAAGGTCGTGACCGCGGCGAAGCGACGCTCCGGTTCCAGGAGGCCGCGAAAGCCCATCTGGAAGCTCTGCTGGAGACCGGCCGCCCGATCCCCGAGGCGTTCCGCGACAAGTTTGTGCTGGTGGCCTGAGCCGCGACCATGGACGCCCGCTGCCTCCTGACATGGGTAGATATCCTTCTTGGGACGCGCGCAAAGTCGACCTCCGTCTGCGGAGCCTAGGCTGCGAACTCCTTCGTACCTCGGGCAGCCATCGGCACTACTCGAACCCGTTCCAGCCCGACCGGTTGGTCACCTTCGCTTGGCACTCGGGAGACGTCTCGCGAGGGATCGTCGCGGACATCTGCGACGACTTGGCCATCACCCGCGACAAGTTCTATTTCGACCGCTGACCCGTGCCGCTCTTCTCCGACAACTTCCGCGAACAGGTCCGCGCCGCGAGCGACATCGTCGATGTCATCGGCGGATACCTGCCGCTCAAGCGCGCCGGCGCCAACTTCGTCACGCTCTGCCCGTTCCATAAGGAGAAGTCGCCGAGCTTCAACGTGAACCCCTCGAAGCAGATCTTCCACTGCTTCGGCTGCCACAAGGGCGGCGACGTCTTCCGCTTCGTCCAGGACCACGAGAACATCACCTTCGTCGAGGCGCTGACCCGTCTCGCCGAACGCGCCCGCATCCCGCTGGAGCACGAGAACGATCCCGGCGCCCAGCTGGCGCGCGGCGTTAAGGATTCCCTGCTCAAGCTGCACGAGGCCGTCACCGCGCGCTGGCAGCAGTGCCTCGCCAACGAGGCCGGCGGACAGGTGGCGCGCGATTATCTGGCCAAGCGCGGCGTGGGCGCGGACGCGGTGAAGGAGTTCCGTCTCGGCGCCGCGCCCGAGGCGTGGGACGACACGGTGAACTGGGCCAAGGCCAAGGGATTCGACCTCGCCCTCTGCGAGCAGGCCGGATTGGTGATCAAGAAAGAGGAGACCGGCCGGCACTACGACCGTTTCCGCGGCCGGCTCATGTTCCCCATCTGCGACGAACAGGGCCGGGTGATCGCCTTCAGCGGACGCGTGCTGCAAGGCGACGAGAAGACGGCGAAGTACGTGAACTCGCCGGAGACCCCGCTCTTCACCAAGGGCAAGGTGCTGTTCGCCCTCGACAAGGCCAAGCGCGCCATCCTCGACGCCGGCCACGCCATCGTGTGCGAGGGCCAGCTCGACACCATCGCCTGCCACGCCGCCGGCGTCCGCAACGTCATCGCGCCCCAAGGCACCGCGCTCACCGCCGACCATGCCCGCATCCTCAAGCGCTATGTCGACGAGGTGGTGCTCTGTTTCGACGGCGACAAGGCCGGCCGCAACGCCAGCATCCGCTCCTTCGAAGGGTTGCTCGGGTCCGGCCTCGCCATCCGTGTCGCCAGCATCCCGGCGCCGGACGATCCTGACAGCTTCCTTCGCCAGCACGGCGCGGAGGCCTTCCAAGCCGTCCTGAAGCGGGCCGAGGGCTACTTCGATTTCTACCTCCGCCATCTCTGCGCCGAGAACGACACCACGAGCGACCGCGGACGCATGCACGTCGTGCGCAAGATGGGCGAGGACCTGCACAAGACCGGCAACGCCGTGCTGCTCGACACCTACGCGCAGAAGACAGGTCAGCGGCTCGGCGTGGGCGTGGACGCGGTGCGGACCGAATTCCGCAAGGCGCGACCGGCGCCGGGCCGGTCCGAACCCGACGAACCGCCGCTCACCGAGCCCGACGAAGGCGCCGTCGAACCGCCGGCGCGCCCGCCCCAAGCCGAGCTCTGGCTGCTGAAATATCTGCTGCTCTCGCCGGAGCAGGCGCACTTCGCCGCCGCGCATCTGGAACCGGCCTGGGTCACCCATCCCACGGTGCGGCGCATCGCGGCCCTGCATTTCTCCCTGGGCACGGATGTCGCCGGGTTGCTCGCGCAGTTCGAGGGCGACGATTTCGCGTGCAGGCTCATCACCGAGAACGCGAGCGAACAGCGGACCATCCACGAACCGGAGAAGCAGCTGGCCGACGTGATCCTCCGCCTGCGCAACACGGCCTACGACCAGCAGATCGCAGCGCTCACCGCGAAGCTCGGGGATTCCTCGCTCAGCGGCGAGGAGCACGACGAAGCGCTCGCCGGACAGCAACGCCTCCGTGCCGCACGCCGCCAACCGCTCCATCCATTGGGGGACGCCTGATGGACGCCGGCTCTTCGCGCGGGACCCGTGGAGCGGGCGGGACCCTTGCGGGCGGATTTTCTTTGGTCGGCCCGATGCCGACCCGATAGCGTCTCGGAGCTCTCCCTGAGAGCCGAATCTCCAAGCCTGAGTGAACACCGAAGTCGTCGAACCCGGTCCTTCGTCCATCCCGGGACCCTCGTTCCGGTCCCTGTGCCGACGGATCTACCACTGGATGCTGACGTTGCCCTGGGGCGGACGCGGCGTGCCGCGACGGCTTCCGAGCGGCGGAACCGCCTATGTGCTCCCGTGGTGCCGTTATGTCGATTGGAGCCGCGCTGAATACCGGTTGTTCCGCGGGGCTCTCCGACCGGACTCGGTCGTCCTGGATATCGGCGCGAACGTCGGGTTCCACGCGCTGTTCTTCTGCGACCAGACCGCACCGGGCGGCACGGTGTACGCCTTCGAACCGGCTCTCCAGTCCTTCGGGGCCCTCAGCCAGCACGTCGCGATCAACGGCCGGACGGCGTCGATCCATCCGGTCCATGCCGCCGTCGGCGACCGGCCCGGGACGCTGAGCTTCGTCGCGGACGGGGTCCAGGGCTC
>CANGMH010000068.1 GCA_947454005.1 Verrucomicrobiota bacterium | reverse complement strand
GTGAAATCCGCCGTGCCGGGGCTCGTGCTGTTCACCGACATCGCGCTCGATCCGTACACGTCGCACGGCCACGACGGCGTCCTCACCGCCGACGGTTCCGACGTGGACAACGACGCCACCGTCGCCGTCCTCGCCAAGATGGCCGTGCTGCACGCCCGGGCGGGCGCGGATTTCGTGGCGCCGAGCGACATGATGGACGGCCGCGTCGCCGCGATCCGGGCGGCGCTCGACGCCGCCGGCCGCACGCAGACCGGGATCCTCGCCTACGCGGCGAAGTTCGCGTCCGCTTACTACGGTCCGTTCCGCGAGGCGGTCGGGAGCGCCAAGGCGGCCGGCACGACCGCGCTCGACAAGCGCACCTACCAGCTCAATCCCGCCAACCGCCGCGAGGCCATCGCCGACGCGCTGCTCGACGAATCCGAGGGCGCCGACATGCTCATGGTGAAACCGGCCGGCCCTTATCTGGACATCATCCGCGAGCTGCGCGAGGCCTCGTCGCTCCCGCTCGCTGCGTACCAGGTCAGCGGCGAATACGCGCAGCTGCACGCGGCGGCCGAGAAGGGATGGCTCGACCTGGTGAAGACGCGCGACGAATCGCTGCTCGCCATCAAGCGCGCCGGCGCCGACCTCATCCTCACCTACTTCGCCAAGGACGTGGCGACAGCGATCGCGGAAGGGGCGGCCGCGAGTCGGTGAGGCTCAGTCCGGTTCCCAGCCGTCGCGGCTGTGGTAGGCCCACCAGTCTTCTTCCTTGGCGCTGCCGACGACCCGCTCCGAGTGGCCGTCGGCCAGGACCAGGTTCATGCCTTTCGAGTGGGGCATGGTCTTGTTGTCCCAGTACGGGATCTCCCAGGTCAGCGTGGCTTTGGACGGGTTCACCATCGCGGTGTCGGAGCGTCCGCTCACCGGTTTGCTCTCCTCGTAGCCGCTCCGGTTCTTGGTCAGGTAGATGTGGTTCCAGACGTAGGTGACCCCGTCGTTGCCGAAGAACTTGTCCTCGGTGAAACCGGCCCCGGGCGCGCCCGCCTTGAGCTTGGTCCGGATGGCGACCGGACAGCTGTAGATGCCTTGGCGCGATTGATAGAGCTTGATGGTCGTCTCGTTCGACCGGGGCTTCGAGGTGTTCGTGCCGATGTACGGCGTCAGCAGCTCGGGCATCCAGGTCGGGTCGCTGCGCAGCGCGTGGTCGCCGGCCCATTGCTTGCCCCAGTTGCGGGCCAGCGGGATCTTGTTCCGGTAGTCCTGTCCGTACAGCGATACGGCGACGCCGATCTGCCGGGTGCTGTTGAGACAGTAGGTCTGGTTCGCCTTGGACTTCGCCTTGGCCAGCGCCGGCAACAGCATCCCGGCGAGGATCGCGATGATGGCGATGACCACGAGCAGCTCGATCAGCGTGAAGCCGCGGAGAGAGGCGGAAGGCCGGGAAGGTTCGTTCCTCATGGGATGATGCGGGGCGGGGATGTCCCTGCCATTAGCCCCCCGGCCGGCGAGGATGTCAAAGCCCGCGGCAGGCGTTCTCTCGCGGGATGTCCGGGACCGGGACCGTAGTCGGCAGTTTACAGCGGCGAGTCATCGGCGGAAGATGCCCCTCGTAATCCCCGTCGTCATGGAACGCCCGACCCGAGCCTTTGTCCGACGCGTGCTAGCGGCCCTGCTCGCGATCGGCTGGGCCGTCGCCGGTGCCCGCGCCGCCGAGCCCACGCCGGACCAGCGGTCGTTGTGGTCGCTCCGGCCCGTCCGGACGGTGGCGGTGCCGGCGGCGATGGACGGCAAGACGTCCGCGCATCCCATCGACGCCTTCGTCGACGCGACGTTGGCCGCGCGGGGGATCCGGCCGCTCCCTCCCGCCGACCGCGCGACGCTGATCCGTCGCGCGTCGCTGGATCTCGTGGGGTTGACGCCGACGCCCGAGGAGATCGCGGCGTTCGAGAGCGACCCGGACCCCGGGTCGTTCGGGCGGGTCGTGGACCGTCTGTTGGCATCGCCGGGCCATGGCGAACGTTGGGCCCGCCATTGGCTCGACCTGGCGCGCTACGCGGAGAGCGAGGGCTTCAAGGCCGACGAGACGCGGCCGGACGCGTGGCGGTACCGGGATTACGTCATCCGCTCCTTCAACGCGGACAAGCCCTACGACCGCTTCGTCCAGGAACAGCTCGCCGGCGACGAGCTCTGGCCCGATGAGCCGGATGCCCGGATCGCCACCGGCTTCAACCGGCATTATCCCGACGAATCGAACGCGCGGGACCTGATGCAGCGCCGGCAGGACATCCTCAACGACATCACCGACACCGTCGGCTCGGTCTTCTGCGGCATGACCTTCGCCTGCGCCCGGTGCCACGACCACAAGTGGGACCCGATCACGCAGGCCGATTATTACCGCCTCCAGGCGTTCTTCGCCAACACCGCCGCGGACGACAACATCCCGCTGCTCGCTCCGGACGAGCTCGTCCGGTATCGCGGACGCCTCGCCGTTTGGGAGGAGCAGACCCGCGCGATCCGCGAGGAGATGGCCGCGCTCGAAGAACCGCACCGCCGGGCGATCCTCCAGGACTACGTGGAGAAATATCCCGACAACATCCAGGCCGCGCTCGCCAAGCCCGCGACCGAGCGGACCTCCTTCGAGCACCAGATGGTCGCCAAGGCCAAGCTCTATATCGATCCCGCATCCCACCAATACCTCGCGCCGGCCTCGGCCTGCGTGGGCCGGATGAAGAAGGACGAGAAGGAGCGTTGGCAGGCGCTGGACCGCCGGCTCCAGAGCTTCGCCGCGGCGCATCCGGGCAAGCTCCCCGTCGCCACCGGTGTCGCCGACGTCGCGCCCGAACCACCGGCCACCTACGTGCTCGGCCGCGGCCTGCGCACGGCGCCCCGGGAAGAAGTGCAACCCGGGTTCCTTTCCATCCTCGATCCGCGTCCGACGCCGGTGGTGCCCGCCTTCTCGCCGGCGACCCGCGATGTCGCCGCGGGACACGTCGCGGAGACCGTGCGGAAGCCGAGCTCGGGCCGCCGCACCGCGTTGGCCAAGCTGCTCACCGATCCACAGAACCCGCTCGTCGCCCGTGTCATGGTCAACCGCATCTGGCACCACCATTTCGGCCGCGGCCTGGTGGCGACGCCGAGCGATCTCGGCCTGAAGGGCGACCGGCCGTCGCATCCCGAGCTGCTCGATTGGTTGGCCGGGGAATTCGTCCGCAGCGGCTGGAGCCTGAAGCACATGCACCGGCTCATCGTGGGCTCGGCGGCCTACCAGCGTCGCAGCGACGGGGACAGCGGCGTCGCGGCCGATCCGGACGACCGGTTGCTCTGGCGGTATCCGCGGTCACGGCTCGAAGGCGAGACCGTCCGCGACGCGGCGTTGTCCGTGGCCGGCCGGCTCAATCCGCAGCCCGGCGGTCCGAGCATCTTCCCCGAGCTCCCGCCCGGCATGGAGACGCGCGGTGGCTGGAAGACCAGCGCCGACCTCGCCGCGCGCGACCGGCGCAGCATCTACGTGTTCGTCCGCCGCAACACGCGCTACCCGATGTTCGAGACCTTCGACATGCCGGACACCCACGAGAGCTGTCCGCGGCGCAACGTCACCACCAGCCCGATCCAGGCGCTGGCGCTGTTGAACAGCCGGCTCACGCACGAATGGGCGCAGAGCTTCGCCGGCCGCGTGCTCGCCGCCGCCGGGGCGGACGAGGCGAAGCAGATCGAGACCGCGTGGCGGCTGGCCTACGGGCGTCCGCCGGGCGCGGACGAGGTCGGCTCCTCGCGGCGGTTCTGCGAGGACCAGCGCCGCATCATCGCGCGCCGGCATGCCGGATCCGAACCGGTCGCCCTGCCGTCGCCCACGATCGCCGGCGTCGATCCCGACCACGCCGCGTCGCTCGTCGACCTCTGCCACGCGCTGCTGAACTCGAACGAGTTCGTCTACCGCAACTGATCGCCATGACACCTCCTTGCGGCAAGATCGATCCTACCGCATCGCGCCGCGAGTTCCTGCTCCGCGCCGGCGGGGGCTTCGGCACGCTCGCCGCCGCGCATCTGCTCGGCCTCGACGGGTTGCTCGGGAAGGCCCGGGCCTCGACCGTCGCGGTGGATCCGCTCGCGCCTCTCGCCGCGCGTCCGTCGCATCTCGCGCCGCGGGCCAAGTCGGTGATCTTCCTCTTCATGGAAGGCGGCCCGAGCCACGTCGACCTCTTCGACCCGAAGCCGGAGCTTGCGAAGCTCGCCGGGCAGCCGATGCCGGCGTCGTTCGGCAAACCGCTCACGGCGATGGGCACCGCCAGCAACACCATCATGCCCAGCCGGCGCGCCTGGAAGCAGCACGGCCGCTCCGGACTTTGGGTCAGCGACTGGTATCCCGAGGTCGCGCGGCATGCTGACGACCTGTGCGTGCTGCGATCCTGCTGGGCCGACGGCCTCAACCACGTCGGGTCCGTCTGCCAGATGTGCACCGGCGACATCCTGGCCGGACGCCCCTCGCTCGGTGCGTGGGCCAGCTACGGGCTGGGGTCGGCCAACCAGAACCTGCCGTCCTTCGTCGTGCTCACCGACGCGGCCGAGGTGAACGGCGGGCCGAAGAACTGGAGCAGCGGGTTCCTGCCGGCGGTGTTCCAAGGGACGCAGTTCCGCAACGACGGACCGCCCATCTTCCATCTCGCGCCGCCGTCCACCACCGGTCCCGAACAGCAGCGCCGGAAGCTCGATTTCTTGGCGCAGCTCAACACGCGCTTCGCCGCCGGCAAAGCCGACGACAACGAGCTGGCGGCGCGTCTCGACAGCTACGAGCTCGCCTGGCGCATGCAATCCGCCGCGCCGGAGGCGGTCGATCTTTCCCGCGAGACCGACGCGACCCGGCGCCTCTACGGGCTCGACCAGGAACCCAGCCGGAAGTTCGGCGCGAACTGCCTGCTCGCCCGGCGCCTCGTCGAGCGCGGCGTGCGCTTCGTCCAGTGCTTCAGCGGCAGCGGCAGCGCCTGGGACGCCCATGAAGACCTCGATGGCAACCACTCGAAGCGCTGTCGCGAGACCGACAGGCCGATCGCCGGCCTGCTCGCCGACCTCAAGTCCCGCGGCCTGCTCGACGAGACGCTGGTGATCTGGGGCGGGGAGTTCGGCCGCACGCCCTTCAACGAGAAGGGCAAGGGCCGTGACCACAATCCTTGGGGCTTCTCGATGTGGATGGCCGGCGGTGGCGTGAAGGCCGGGACCGTCGTGGGCGCGACCGACGAGATCGGGCTCCGCGCCGTGGAGGACCGCATCCACGTGCACGACCTGCACGCGACCATCCTGCATCTGATGGGCCTCGACCATCTGCGGCTCACTTATCCGCACAACGGCCGCGACGAACGCGCGACCGTCAACGACGGCGAGGTCGTGGCCAAGGCCTTGGCCTGATCGCGGCCGGGCTCATCGCCAGGTGACCTCGCTGATATCGAGGTGCCAATCGCTGCCGTCGGTCACGCGCACGGCCTTCGGCTCGATCTTGTAGACGATCTTGTCGAGATCCACCGCCGCGGGCAGCACGTTGATGAGCACCTCGCCGCTGGAGGCGGAGATGATGCGCGTGCGGAGCTCGGGACGCCGGATGAACTGGAAGGTCATCGTGTCCACGGTGAAGACGTGCCCGGTCACGCGGGCGACGCCGCCCTCGTAGGCGTCGACCGTGCCGACGAAATGCCGGTGCGGCTCGCTCTCGAAGTGCCGGCGATGGATGACGTGGACCTTTTCTCCCGGGCTGAGGATATCGCGTATCATCGGCGCGGAGCGTGCCGACGGACCGGTCCGCGCGAAAGCCCAGGCTTCGGGAAAGAAAAGGCCGCGGCGAAAGCTCAGCGCGAAGCCGACTTGGCTCCGACCTCGAGGCAGACGGCCTCGGTGGTGCTGCGGGCGTAGACGCGTCCGTTGCTCACGACCGGCGTCGTCCAGCACTTGCCGCCCAGCACATCGGCGCGGGCGACCTCCTGGTAGCTCTCGGGCGTCGCCTTCACGAGCACGAGCTCGCCGGCGTCGCTGAGCGCCATCACCTGGCCGTCCACGAGGACCACGTGGCCCGGGCCGAAACCGGCCTGCTCCCACTTCACCTTGCCGGTCGCGACCTCGACGCACTTGAGCGGGCCGGTGCCGTATTCCTTGAACTGGAACATGCCGTACAGATGGCCGTCCTTGAGCACCGGCGTGCTCCAATGGTTGGCGAGCGGTTTGTTGCCCGGGAAGCGGTAGAGCTCGGTCGCGGTGAACTTGTCGCCGTCCTTGGTGATCTTCGCCGCGCCCGCGCCGACGTCGTAGCCGGCGGAGCAATAGACGATGTCGCCGGCGACAACGGGCGACGCCGCGGTGGAGACCTTGTAGGGGAACGGGTGGCGCCAGAGCTCCTTGCCGGTCTTGGGCTCGACCGAGAGCAATCCGGACTGGAGGAAGAAGACGATCTGGCGTTTCCCGTGGATGGTCGCCGCGACGGGAGTGGCGTGGGTCATCTTCTCGTCGAAGGCCTTCCACACGACCGATCCGTCCTTCTTGTCGAAGGCCAGCAACGACTGGTCCGGACCGCCGCCCGCGACGAAGAGGAGGTCGCCCTCGATCACCGGCGATGCGGCGTTCATCCAGGAGATGTTGCGTCCGGCGAACTCCTTCGGCAGGTCGTGCCGCCATAGGGTCTTGCCCGAGGCCGCGTCGAAGCAGCTCACGACGAGCTTCGCGGAGACCGTGTAGACGCGGCCGCCGTCGATGGCGGGCGTCGAGCGCGGGCCGTCGCCGCCGCTGTTGTCCTTGGTGCCGGACTGGCCGCCGTCGTTGATCTTCATCGTGCCGAGGGCCTGCTGCCAGAGCTCCTTGCCGGTGCCCGCGTCGCGGGCCACGAGGGTCTCCTGGTCGGCGCTCTCGATGTTGCGCAGCTCCAGCGTGAAGGCCTTGCCGCCCGCGACCACGAACGAGCTGAACCCGCCGGTCGAAGGCACCTTCCAGAGCGACTTGGGTCCGGTCGCGGGCCAGCTCTTGGAGATCTTCTCGGGCGAGCTGCCGTCGGCTTTCGGTCCGCGGTATTGGGCCCAATCGGCGGCCGACGCGGTGCCGGCGACGAGAAGGAGGCTGAGGGAGGTCAGGACGGCGTGGTTCATACGTGTGCGTGTTTGTCGAGGGCTGCGGAACCGGTCAAAGGATTTTTCGTCGCCGGGATCAGATCCCGAGCCGTTTGGCGACCTCTTCGGCGAGGACCTCGTAGGCCGCGGCGCCCGCGCTGTACGGGTCGTAGGCCGTGATCGGCTTGCCGAAGCTGGGCGCCTCCGCGAGCCGCGTGGTGCGCGGGATCACCGTGTCGAAGACCAGGTCGCCGAAATGTTGCCGCACCTCGGCGACGACGTTCTGCGCGAGCTTCGTGCGGCCGTCGAACATCGTCATCAGCACGCCCAGCAGCTCCAGCCCGGGGTTGAGGCCGGTCTCCCGCACCTGGTTGAGGATCCGGGTGATCATCGCGACGCCTTCGAGCGCGTAGTATTCGCACTGGAGCGGCACGACCAGCCGGTCGGCGGCGGCGAAGGCGTTCAGCGTGAGGATCCCGAGCGCCGGCGCGCAATCGATCACGATGACGTCGAACCGTCCCGAGTCCCGCAGCGGCGCCAACGCGACGCGGAAGCGGTTCAGGTAGTCGTCGGTGCGCGCGAGCTCCACTTCCGCCCCGCACAGGTCGAACTCGCTCGGGATCACGGAGAGGCCCGCGAAGGCGGTCTCCTTCACCCGTTCCTCCAGAGTGCCCTCGCCCATCAGCGGACGGTACACGCTGCCGCCCTCGGTCTTCTCCAATCCGACGCCGCTCGTGGCATTGGCCTGGGCGTCGAGGTCCACCAGCAGCACCCGCTTCCCCATGGCGGCGAGGCAGGCGGACAGGTTGACCGACGTGGTGGTCTTGCCGACGCCGCCCTTCTGGTTGGCGATGGCGAGGACGCATGTAGACATGCCGCGAAAGTCCGAAGTCCGTCGGCCGAAGTCCAAGGGGAATTTCGTTCCGGGGGTCTCCGCGCGGCGGACGGACCCGGGCGGACCGAGGCCGGCGATGCCGTGCCGGTGTTCGGACCTGTCCCCGAGGTGCATTTTCACGGCTCCGCGGTTGAACGCGGGCGGTCCATCGCCTATCCCAAGGCCGCTCCATGAGCGAAGTCCTCGTCATCGGCCACCGCAACCCGGACACCGACGCCATCTGCTCGGCCATCGGCTACGCGGAGTTCAAACGCCGCACCGGCATGCGCGACGTGGTGGCCGCGCGCTGCGGCGACACCAACGAGCGGATCGACTTCGTCCTGCGCACCTTCGGCGTGCCGGCGCCCAGGTTCGTCGCCGACGTCTCCCCGCGCGTCCGCGACGTCATGCAGGGCAACGTCATCTCCGTCCCGCCCCGCACCACCGTGGTCGAGGCGCTGGCGATGATGGACCGGAAGAACATCCGCGTGCTGCCGGTGCTCGACGGCGAGCGCCGCTGCCTGGGCCTGATGTCGGTCTTCAAGGCGAGCAAGTTCTTCTTCCCCTCGCCCAACCGCATCTACGATTCCCGGCGCATCCTCGCCTCGGTCCGCAGCCTCGCGCGGGCGCTGGACGCGAAGATGATCTGCGCCTTCGACCCGGACACGGAGGAGGACCTCGTGCTGATGGTCGCGGCGATGCGGCCCGCCTCCTTCGCGGCGCGCCTCCCGAACTACGCGCCCGAGAAGCTCGTCGTCGTGGTCGGCGACCGCGAGGACATCCAGCGCCTCGCCATCGAGAACCGCGCCCGCCTCGTCATCGTCACCGGCGGCCTCGACATCACCGAGGAGGTCCGGCTGCTCGCCCGCCAGAACGAGGTCACGCTCCTGCTCACGCCGCACGATTCCGCGACCACCGCGATGCTCTGCCGCTCGGCCATCGCCGTGGAGCACCTGCTGCGCGAGGACTTCCTCTCGTTCGGCCAGGACGAGCTGCTGTCGTCCGTCACCGGCATCGCCGCCGAGTCGAAGTTCCAGGCCTTCCCCGTCGTGGACGAGGACAAACGCGTCGTCGGGATCCTGTCGAAATCCGATTTCCTCAAGAAAGCCGAGCGCAAGCTCATCCTCGTCGACCACAACGAGCTCACCCAGGCGGTCCACGGCGCCGACAAGGTCGAGATCATCGAGGTGATCGACCATCATCGCCTGGGCGCCTTCACCACGTCGCAGCCGATCCTTTTCCGCAACGAGCCGGTCGGATCGACGAGCACCATCGTGGCCGATTGCTTCTTCCGGCACGGCGTCGAGATGCCGCCGAGCATCGCCGGCCTGCTGCTCGCCGGGTTGGTCAGCGACACGCTCAACCTCACCTCGCCGACCACCACGAAGCGCGACGCCGAGATCCTCCTGGAGCTCGAGAAGCGCGCCGGGGTCGATGCCGCGGAGTTCACCGCGAAGCTGTTCCGCTCCGGTTCCGTGCTGGTGTCCAGACCCGCGGCCCAGGCGATCACCACCGATTGCAAGGAGTACACCGAGGCCGGCCACAGCTTCAGCGTCGCCCAGATCGAGGAGCTCGGGTTCGACAACTTCCACGCGCGCCAGGCCGAGGTGCAGGCGGCGCTCGAAGCCTACCGCACGGCCAACGGCTATCTCTTCTCCGCGCTGCTCGTGACCGACGTCGTGTTGCAGACGTCGCTGCTGCTGCTCGCCGGTCCCGAGAAGTTCCTGGATTCCATCCAGCACACCGAGGTCTCGCCGGGGATCTTCGAGATGAACGGCGTCGTCTCGCGCAAGAAGCAGCTCCTGCCGTTCCTCACGCAACATCTCGCCCGCGTCGCCTCCCAGCTCTCGACGCCCTGACACCCGTTCGGCGCGGTGAGCCTCCCCGACCGGGACGCCGCCGGCACCCCTGTCTCAGGCGCGCACCCGCGAAAGCACTTCCGCGAGCCGGTCCGCCGCGCGGGCCACGCGTTTCTGGAAGCGGACCAGCTCCGGGATCTTCCCCGGGGAACGGACGAGACGCCAGGCGAGCTTCCCGAAGTGGAGATCCATGCCCGGGGTCATCAGCGCGTTGAAATCGAGCGGCAGGTCTTCGTCCGCGGCGTCGGAGACGACCCGCACCGTGGCGCCCGGGATGCCCCGCTCGCGGCATAGCGCGCGGATCACCGACGATTCCATCTCCACCGCGTCCGCGCCGGTCGAACCTCGCAAGGCCGCCTTGTCCGCGACGGTCACGGCCACGTGGTCGGCGCAATGGAAACGCACGGGCACCGCGCCGGCGGCGGTCAACCGGTCCATGAGCGGGAAGCCCGGATCGGCATCGAAGACCACGGTGCCGCCGGGCAGGGCCGGGTCGAGACCGCCCGCGAATCCGCAGGTCAGCACCATGCCGGGCCGGATCCCCAACGCCCGCTCCGTTCCGCGGGCGGCGTTCTCGCGCCCCATGCCGGTGACCCGGGTCTCACCGCCGTCGAAGCTCCACGCGGTCCGGGCGCGTCCGGCGATGTCGACGCTTCGGTATGCTACGGCCATGCCCTCGCCGCGCAGCTTGGCGATGAACGGCCGCGCCTCCTCCGGCACAGCGAAGAGGAAGAGCCGCGGCGGTCCGGAAGGGCCGGGGCGCGCGGCGTTCGGGAAAGGAAGGTCCATCGGCGGGATCGCGTCGTCAGTTCCAGGACAGGTCGTCCGGAGCTTCGGCGAGAAGCCGCTCGGGCCACCGGTCGCGCAACCGTAGCAGGTGGTGCCACAGCTCCTCCGGCGGCACGCGGAACACCAGCTCCGAGGTCGCGGGATGCGTGAGCCATGCGCCGCGCCGCATCTCGTCGTCCAGTTGGCCGCTCGACCAGCCCGCGTAACCCGCGAAGACCCGGAGCTTGCGCGACGGCGACCAAGAGGAGCCCAGCTCCAGCAGCCCGTCGAGGTCGTGTCCGACCGAGAGGTCCGGCAGCACGTTGCCGTCGGTCATCAGGGCGTCGCTGTGCAGATAGCTCAACGCGGACGGTTGCACCGGGCCGCCGCGGGACAAGGTCTCCGAGCGGATCGCCTCCGGCAGGTCCTGGTCGAAGGCATCGGCGAGCTCGGCGTCGCTCGGGCGGTTGAGCACGAGACCGAACGCGCCGGCCGCGTCGTGCGTGCAGACGAGCACGACGGTGCGGTGGAAGGCGCTGCCGTGCAGCTTCCCGCCGTCGAGCAGGAACCGGCCTTTCAGCGATGGACGACCCTTGGGCATCGTGTCGCCGACGAACGTGCGGCAGGCTTGAGCGCGCGGCAAACCCGTTTAGGTTGGCGCCGTGAAGAAGCTGATCCTCGCCGCCGCCCTCGTCGCGTTCGTCGCCGCCTTGGGCCTGTCCACCACCGGCTGCAAGCACTCCGGCAGCCGCGAGTTCATCCCTGGTCGGGGCTGGGTGCCGAACTGAAGCGGATCGGGACCGGACACCCGCGCCCGGGCCGCCCCAAAAGGGCGAGCTCGGAGGAGGCCCGGCCGGGCTCCGGGGCGAGGACCACCGAGGTCGGGGCCTGGAGGTGCGAGGGATCGGTCGGATCCGCGAGGTCTCCGGTTCTCTTGGCGGGTCCGATCGCCGAAGGTGTCGTGAGAGACGACGTCGGCAGGCCGGGCGCGGACGACAGGCCCGAAGGGGCCGGCGCTCAGCGACGAGCGACGAGGTCGGTCGGTGCCGCGGATTTTTCCGTGGCGATCCGGGAATCCGGCCCGAACGGACCGAAGGTCTCGTTGGCGACCGTCGTGATGAGGGAGATGACGGCCAGGATGACGCAGAGCCACGCGAAGCGTCTCGCGGTCTCGCGGAACTCCATCGTCGGCGGGGTCATGTGGGTGGTCTCGGTCATGGCGCTTTCGCTGGAGAGATATACGCAGAAATCTCGCTCAGGACGCTATCCTCTCATGCCTAGGCACTTTCCTGAAAGCCCCCCAGATCTGGCTACGTGATCCCCGGGGCCGCTCTCAGGTCACCGATCGTGGCGAGGGGGGCGGCAAGGCATCGGCGCCGCGCGCACAAGCGTCGTCCGGGACCAGGGTTGGACTCAGGGCCGCCACGCGGTCTTGAGTTCGCGCACCGTGACGCGCGCCTTCGGAAGATCCCCTCCTTCCACGACCAAGGCGGCCGAAGGCGGGGCCTTCGGCACGAAGCAGAACGAAGCCGCGACGATGCCGCCGTTGCCGAAGATCTCGACGGATGTGCGGTCCAGCAGCACCCGCATCCGGACGCTTCCGTCCCACAGGTCGAAGTCCGGGCCCCACGGTTTCGCGAAATCCGAGCGGCGGCCGACCGTCTTCTTCGCCGGCGCCAGCGGGATCTTGCGGCCGAACGCGGTCAGCTCGTTCGCCGCCGAGTCCCACGTGAGCAGCTCTCCGCGCAGTTCCAGCGCGACGCTCTTGGCGCCGCCCGGGACGAACTCGAGCTCGATGTCGAGCAGGTCCGACGGGGTCCTGAGACCGTGGCGTCCCGCGGGCATCGGCCGCTTCAGGTCGTCGCGCAGGACGCTCTTGAACAGATGCTGGATCTCCTTGACCGGCCAGCGCACCAAGCGAGGCCCATCGGGCGTGGATTGGAGCGACAGCTCGACCGGGAACCCCATCTGCTGGTTGAAAGGCATCCGCGGATACTTGCCTCCGCTCATCCAGTTCAGCAGGACGACGCGTCTGTCCGGCAGGTCGTCGTAGGCCTGCGCCGCATAGGCGTTTGCCCCGAGGTCGCCCTTCAGCTTCGGGGTCGATGCCTTGAAATCGCGTCCGTCGAACTCCCCGATCCAGTGCTCGCCGTTCGCGCCCCAGAGGACCCAGCGCGGCCGTGCGGGGTCGCCGTCCAGCGGTAGCATCACGAAGCCGGGGCATTCGTAGAGTTCCTCCGGGAACTTGCTCGCGAGCGTCCACGCCTTGAGGTCCGGCGAGGTGTAGAAATGGCAGACGTGCCGGATCGCCGGCTTGCCGTCCTTGCCGAGCTTGGCCGCGTCCTTCTCACCGACATACAGCGGCATGACCCACCGTTTCGTCGGGGCGTGCCAGAACACCTTGGGGTCGCGGTCGCCTTCGCCGACGTTCTTGAGCACCGGATTGCCGGTGTATTTGGTCCAGGTGCGTCCCTTGTCGTTCGAGAAGGCGATGCATTGGGTGAACGGCTGGCCCTTGGATTCGTCGCTCGTCCCGCCTGCCGCCGTGTAGATGGCGACCAAGGCCGGATCGGTGTCGGTCTTGAAGCCGGCCGTGTTCTCGCGGTCCACGACGGTCGAACCGCTGAACATCGTGCCCAGCTTGTCGGGCAGGAGCGCGTGGTCGAGCTGCGTCCAGCGCACCATCTCGTCGCTGACGGCGTGGCCCCAGGTCATGTTGCCCCACTCGCGGCCCTGTGGGTTGTGCTGGAAGAAGAGATGGTATTCGCCGCCGAAGAAGACCAATCCGTTGGGGTCGTTGAGCCATCCCTTCTTCGCCGTGAAATGGAACTGCGGCCGCAGCGCCTCCGAGTAGTCGTCGACGGGCTCGGGGACCTGCACGTACGGCGGCATGGCCGCGGTGTCGCTCAGCACGAAGTGGTCGGCGTTGATGTGGCCCCAGCCGCCCGTGGCCGCGTCCACGATGCGGATGCGCGCCTTCTTCCCGGCGAACTCGCCCAGGTCGAAGGTCGCGGTCGTCAGCGATTCCTCCTCGCGGCCCGTCGCTGACCGCACGACCTGGCCGTCCACCAGCACGTCCACGCAGGTCTTGCCGACCTCTTCGCCGCCGCCGATGAGGAAGTTCAGATACCGCAACGACAGCTCGAACTCGGGCGAGGTGAGCGTGCCTGTGGCCTTGTCGCCGCCATGGAAGGAGTTGATGAACCCGTTGCCGCGGAACCCGCCCACCGGCGCCTGCTCGGGGAGCATGCCTTTGGCCGGCGCGTCGCCGAAGGCGGTGCCGGTCGCGGTCCATCCGCCAAGGTCGCTGCCCTCGAAATCGGCGATCAGCTGATCGGCCGAAGCGCGGAACAGACCGGACGCGGAGGCGATGGCCAAGGCGAGCCCGAAGGCGGGGAGGAAGCGGGCGGGACGTCGTGGATCCATAGGGTGCGGGCCGCATGCAACTGCGATCCGCGCGGCGGGACAACCTTGGAAACCGGGGCCGAAGCGACCCGGAATCCTGCGTCCCCGATGACGGCGCGGAACGCGGACCCGCTGCGCTATCGGCTCGGTGTCGTGACGGCCGATGCCGCCGGAATTCGCCGTGCTACCGGACCCCGATGGAACCCGGATCCAGACTGGAGCCAGTTGTCGGATTTGGACTAAGATTACCGATTCAGTTGGGCGAGAATATGCGTTTTTGCTCAGGAATCAATGCGTATTCGGTCTAACCCGCCACTATCTGACCGCCCCCTGTCAGTGCTTTCACTGACAGTTTCACTGACACCCCTCGTTCATGCGGATGGGGCGGGACAGCATGTCTTGAGGCAACGAAGGCGGGGAATAATGGGGAGTCCAGAGGCCTACGCCTCTGGCGCGTGGGTTTGGGAGCGGCGCGAGTTCCCAAACGGGAAAAGCGGCTGAACCACGGAGGTCCAGCCGCTGGGTCTGGTCTGGCTCACGGACAGAAGTGGCCATCCGAGCGGAGGGAAGTAAAGTTGCCGCTTCCGACGATGACGTGGTCGAGGAGTTCCAGCTTAAGGAGCTGGCCGGCGCGGATGAGTTCGCGGGTGATGCGGAGGTCGGCATCGGACGGGCTGCTTTCGCCCGACGGGTGGTTGTGCATGACCAGCACGGAATGGGCGGCCGTAATCAAGGCCAGCCGATAAATCTCGCGTGGATGCACCAAAACCGCGTCCTGCGTGCCGATGGCGACAAGCTGATGGCCTTTGACCTTCCGGCGAACGTTCAAGAGCAACACCACGAAGCATTCGCATTCCGGGTTGAAGTGCGGATGGGTGGCGATGTGTAACCGCCAGTAGGCAGCTGCTTTGTCGGGTGTATCGCAAAGCTGCAAGGCGTCCGGCGTCGGGCATTCCCGCAGGGCGGTCACCTTGAACTCGTGCGGTGTCGCCGGGAAGGTGAAGGGCTGCACAAGGAAATCCAGACCGGGAAGAAGCGCGGTGGTGTTCATGGGTTTCCTTTCACGCCGGGTTGATGTCGGCGGCGAAGTAGCTGCCGTAACGGCGGCGCGGGTCGTAGGTCGCGGCTTCGTCGCGGAACAACCCGCAGGGGTGCTGCCACGCCCGACGGGCCTTGTTCCAATGGAAGCCAAGCTCGGCGAGAACACGGGTGACTTCCACCGGCTGCTTGGTCTCGAACTGAATCCAGACCCAGCGGCCGACCACTTCGGCGCAATCGAAGAAGCGCGGCGCTTCCTTCCGCAGCAGCGCAAGCAACCGTTCGGTCTTG
>CANGMH010000067.1 GCA_947454005.1 Verrucomicrobiota bacterium | reverse complement strand
TCATGAGTCTCAAGGGGGCGGCTCCGCCGCCCGAAGACTCTCATAGCATCCGGATCAGTTTATGGGGAGCACACCAACTCGCGCACCCTTCCTCGGACCTGACGCGGGTCGAATCCCTTCGCCCCAAGGTTGAGTTTCTCCCGCAACGCATTGACGGAATCGTTATGCTCGTTCTTCCGCGCGACCAGCATCGGCCAAGCAAACTCCCGTTCAGCAATTCCCCGGTAGAGGTCGAGGTTCCGCTCTGTTTCCTCCGCCAAGAATTTGGTCAATTGTCGCGCTAACAGAACCACCGTATGCGCGGCTGCGGGCGAATTGCCGGAGGCAAGTGAGATCAAATGCAGAAGTGGCTCTCGGGCCATCCCCGCCAGCGCGACCGGGGCGTAGGTCCGCCAGTCGCAGAACGGGCAAGCGTCGGGAGAATCCCTGACGTGTTCCCAGACCATCCGGTGGAGTCTTGAGTCCTGTGTTTCAAATTTTCCGCTCAGTGCCTCCGCAAATCCGTCGCGCGACGGCGGTTCGTTTTGTTCCAACCAAAGCCTCCTCGCTTCAGCGCTTCTCTTAGCGACTTGGTCGATGCTGGCCGTGTCGCCTCCTCTTGGCCTACTAATCCGCAACGGGTGCTTCGATTTAGTCTTGCGTGGCATGGTGGGTTGTCTGCATTGACGCGAAACTGAGAGCGGCCCGGATGTCATCAACGCTCACGCCATACTCGCCGGTGACTTCCTCAAACGTCATGCCGCCGGCAAGCGAACCGGTGACGACGGACACCGGGACGCGGGTTCCCCGGATGACGGGCTTGCCGTGGCAAACCCGAGGGTCGATCGCGATTCGGTCGGATGCAGAATCCTGCATAACTGTGCGTGACCTTAGCCGTTCCGGGCAGGTTGTCAGCACCCGCCGCACGGCCCGCCCTACGCGGAGGCGGCCACGGGCATCGCGATGACGTTATCCGCCGCACCCGGCCGGACTGAGAACCAGCGTTCGGCATCGGCGAGCTTCACCAGCTCGCGGTAGTGCCGATGGACCACGACGGCGCTGTTGCCCAGCTCGCCCGCAACCCGCCCGGCATCGTTGGTCAGGGCGACGCGGTAGCTCGCGTAGGAGTGGCGGAGGGCGTTGGCCTTCCACTTCACCCCGGCGGCCTCGCCTGCGGCTTGCTGTGCGCCGTAGAAGGCTTCGTGCGTGCCTGCCCAAACTAACCCGGTCCGGCTGGCATACGGCGCAAGCCAGAGGGCGAGGTTGTCGGCGAGCGGGATAACCCGTCGGCTCGCGGTCTTGGCCTTGGACGCGCCGACGACGATGCAACGTTCCCCGAGACGGAGGTCGCTCCATTCCAGCCGCTCGATCTCGGCGGAACGCATCCCGGCAAACGCGCCAAGAGCGAGGCACGGCAGGAAGTCCGGCGACGCGGTGGCCAGTAGCTTGCGGATTTCACCCGGCGAAAAGACCGCGATGTCCCGGCTGCCGGCCTTGAGGTTTTCGGTGGCGGCAACCGGATTGTCGGTGGCGTAGGCGCGAGCGACGGCGAACTCGAAAAGGAGGTGCGCAACGCGCCGGTTGTTGACGTAGCTCTGGACGGACAGGCGTTGGCTGTCCAACCACGCTTGCACTTCGGCCGTGGTCACGTCGCCGGCATCCTTGGCGAACGCCTCGCCGAAGCGCGTCAGGCGCGAGCGGAGGTCGTCCAGATAGCGAGGCGAGGCTTTGCGGTCGGCCTTCACCTTCAAAAGCTCCGTGACAACTTCCGCCACCCGCTTGCGTTCGGTCTTCTTGTGGCGGGCGGCGTAGAATTTGGCGGCGGCGTGGAGGTTGGGGAGGTCGCCCACGAGCTTGAGGCAAGCGGCCACGGTGCCGGCAGTGTCCGGGAGGGTGACGTTGAACGGGGCCAGGGCTTGGACGGCGGAGGCGTAGTCGGCGGCCTGCCCGTTGGTCATGGTGGCGGCCACCACGTCGCGCTCGCTGGTCTGGCGCGCAAGTTGGCTGGCGCGGTCGAGGGCGGTCGCCTCGGTCGGGAAGGATTCGAGCCGGCGTTTGCCGCTGGCGTAGTTCGCTACCTCAAAGCCGAAACTGCCGTCGGCGCGGTGTCGGCGGTAAACTGTCACCTCGGCGCGGCCAAAGCTGACTTTACGGGGCCAGACAGCGGTTTTCCTTGGGGTGCGCGTTGACGGGGCTTTCATGCGCGACAGTGTCGGAATACTGTCGGAAGAAGTCAACTTGCGAATGAGAAGCGGAGGGTTGAAAACTCCGCAACCCGTTCATTATGAACTGGAGCCAGTTGTCGGATTTGAACCGACGACCGACGGTTTACAAAACCGTTGCTCTACCACTGAGCTAAACTGGCCAGAAGTCGCCGGACTCGGCGCGCGAGCCCGGGACACGCGTGCTACTACGCGCACCCAAAACCACGTGGCAAGTAGTTTCCTCCCGACCGGGGGCCGCATCGTCGGAGGTGTTCCAATCCGACTTTGGAATCTGCCTCGCCACGCACTCGATGGGTACCGGTGGCCACCCGCCGCGCGCAGACTCCCATAGCGCCGGGTCCAGTTCATTGGGACCCCACCATTCCTGCCACTGGCGGTATGAGACAATCGTAAGTCCACTGATTGGACAAACGGAACGGCCACACTCCGGACCTGCGAGGGAGCGGGACCGCGTGGAGTTCTTTAAGGCCGTTGGGGGGGGCATGGCTCCGAGCGGAGCGGATGCGGGGAGGACACTTTCCGGAAGGAAAAGTGGCGGGAGTGGCGGGGCTCGAACCCGTAACCTCTGCCGTGACAGGGCAGCGCTCTAACCAATTGAGCTACACCCCCGCGTGGGGTGGGCGCGGAATCTACTTTTCGGGAGCGATGCGTCAACGCTTTTGTCCCGGAAAGTTTTTTGGAGCGCCGAAAAAAGTTGATCCGGGCCGCAGCCGCCAAGGAGGTGGGGGTGGAGAACCCCGCTGAAGAAACGGCTACAGCCCGGATCGGCGAAACGCTAGGAACGTCGCGTCCGGTTGTCAATGCGCGCATCCCTAGGCCACCTAGATCTTCCTAGGCAAAACGCCGTCTTGCTTGTCTGAACCAAGTTGGCGCGGGGGAAAGCGCCCGTCGTGCTGGTCCCGGTGGGGTGTGATCCGAAGTGGCGGTCCGTCGAGGGGCCGCGGGGCACGATGACGGACGTCGTGCCCAAGGAGCGTCGCGCGAGCGACCCGGAGGCCGAGGATGGCTTCAGCCTCGGGGCCGGGTCTTTCTCCCAAGAGCCCGAGGTCACGGAGGTCGGCGGCTTCTTTTGATCCGCGGAGGTCGCCTGAGCAGGAGACGGAGGTCAGTCAGATGGGGCCGCGCGGCAGCGCGGCCTCTACCCGCGCTGGTCGGGACAGGCGGCCGCCTGTCCGTTGACTTCTCCCCGCACGCCGCGGGCGAACCGGCCCCGCGGAGCATGTCTCCGCGCTCCATCGGCGGAAGTGTCCGCGCGTTCGGATCTTTCCTCGGCGCCAACCGGGGCTTGACCCCGCGGCCGGCTGTGATTGCATCGGCGCGCCATGAAACAGCTTCTCTCCGCGATCTCCCTCGGCGTCGTCGTGCTCGCCGCTTCCGGCTGCTATTCCACCCAGGAAGGCCGGAAGAAGATCGGCGCGCCGTGGGCCAAGGACACCATCGAGAGCCGCTACGAGCGGTCGGTCGACCAAGTGTTCGCCGCGGCCAAGGAGACGCTCGCGTTCAACGGCACGCTCACCGGCGAGAACACCATCGCCAAGACGTTGGTCGCCAGCATCGACAACCGCACGGTGTGGATCAGGGTCGACGAGATCGAGCCGCGCGTGAGCCGCATCAACGTCCAGGCCCGGAAGAGCGGCGGCGCGCCGGACATCTATCTCGCCAGCGAGATCGACAAGCAGATCGTCCTCCGCCTCAAGTGAGGTGAGGTGGGAGCCGTGGGAGGCCGGGACGCCTCCGCAGACGCCACGGGCCGGATCGCGAGATCCGGCCCGCCGTTTTTCCCCGGGGCTCCTTCCGCGGCGGTCGGCGCGGATCAATCGAACATCTTGCCGGGGTTGAGGACCGCGTGCGGGTCGAGCGCCCGGCGGAGCTCGCGCATCACGCGCATCTGGGCGTCGCCCATGAACCGGGGCAGGAAGTTCTTCTTCGCCACGCCCACGCCGTGTTCGCCGGTGATGGTGCCGCCGAGCCGGATCGCTTCCTCGAAGATCTCGTGGAACGCCAGCTCGACGCGGTGCATCTCGTCCTTGTCGCGCTCGTCGGTGAGGAAGGTCGGGTGCAGGTTGCCGTCGCCCATGTGCCCGAAGGTGCCGATGCGCAGCCGGTGCTTCACGGCGACGCCGGCGATGAAGCGGACCATCGCGGCCAGCTCGCTCCGCGGGACCGTGGCGTCCTCGAGGATGGTCGTGGGCGCGACGCGGGCGAGGGCGCTGAAGGCGCTGCGACGGGCGCTCGCGAGCTTGTCGGCCTCGGCGTCGTCCTTGGCGGTGCGGACCTCCAGGCAACCGTTCCGGCGTGCGATCGCCTCCATCTGGGCCGCTTCCTCGGCGACCTGCGCCGGATGGCCGTCGGTCTCCATCAGGAGCAGCGCCTCGCAATCGGGCAGGCCGATCTTCGCGTAGTCCTCGACGCAGCGGATCGTCGTGCGGTCGAGGAACTCCAGCGTGCAGGGGATGATCCGCGCGGCGATGATGTCGCTGACGGTCTGCGCCGCGGCGTCCATCTCGGGGAAGGTCGCCACCATCGTGCGCTTCGCCGCGGGCTTGGGGATGAGCCTCAGCAACACCTGGGTGACCACGCCGAGCGTGCCTTCGCTGCCGATGAAGAGGTCCTTGAGCGAATAGCCGGCGACGTCCTTCACGCACTTGTTGCCGGTGGACATCACCTGGCCGTCGGGAAGGACGACCTGGAGGCCCATCACGTAGTTGCGGGTGATGCCGTACTTCAATCCGCGGAGCCCGCCGGAGTTCTCCGCCACGTTGCCGCCGATGGTGGAGATCTTCATCGAGCCCGGGTCCGGCGGATAGAAGAGCCCGACGGCCGCGGCGGCCTCGGCGATGCGCAAGGTCGTCACGCCCGGTTCGGCGAGCAGGGTGAGGTTCGCGGTGTCGACCTCGAGGATGCGGTCCATCCGAACGGTGCAGAGCACGATGCAATCCGGTGACGGCAGGCAGCCGCCGCTCAGGCCGGTGCCGGATCCGCGTGTGACCACCGCGGTGCGGGTGCGCGTGGCGATCTCGAGCACGGCCACGACATCCGCCGCCGACCGGGCGAACACCACGCAGCCGGGCAGCTGCTGGAGCGCGGCGGTGCCGTCGAAAGAGTAGGTGAGCAGGTCTTCCGGCGCGGTCAGGACCTGTGGCTCGCCCAAGCGGGCACGAAGTTCGGCGATCGTGGCATCGGACAACGGCATGGGGCAGCGTGGTGGACACGAGGCGCGGGGGTCAAGGCGGCGGGGCGGTCAGGTTGGCGGATGGAGCGCAGGCCGACAGGATGCACGATCTAGACGCCCGGAGGCGGGACTCTCGACGACGCGGGAAGGGTCCACGGACGGGCGGCAGCCCGTCCCCACCATCGTGGGTAGGGTCCGCGCTGCCGCGCGACCCCATCTGTCCAGCCATGGACCTCCATGGGTAGGAAGCAGCCGCCGAATTCCTCGCGCTCGCCTACCGCGATCTTCCCTCATGCCACCTCGACTGACCGCCACTTCTGATCGCCACTTCTGATCGCACCCGGGCGGTCGGACGGGGAGATGAGGGTTGCCGCCGTCGATCCGACCGCAGGGCAGGGCAGGACGATGCACCCCGAAGAGCGCCTGCGAATCGCGCTTTTCTCCTCGGCCGGCTTTCCCGCATCTTCGGCGGACGCATGGGCAACTCCTTCGGGCAACTCTTCCGCATCACCACTTGGGGCGAATCCCACGGGGGCGGGGTCGGCGTGGTGGTGGACGGGTGCCCGTCGCGGCTCGCGTTGAGCGAGGCCGATATCCAGCCGGACCTCGACCGGCGCCGGCCGGGCCAGTCGAGCATCGTCACCCCGCGCAAGGAGACGGACACGGTGAAGATCCTCTCCGGCACGTTCGAGGGGCAGACGCTGGGCACGCCCATCTCGATGATGGTCCGCAACGAGGACCAGCGCAGCGAGGCCTACAACGAGATGGCGACCAAGTTCCGCCCGTCGCACGCGGACTACACCTACCAGGCGAAGTACGGCATCCGGGCTTGGCCGGGCGGCGGTCGCACCAGCGCCCGCGAGACCATCGGCCGGGTGGCGGCCGGCGCCATCGCCAAGAAGCTTCTCCGCGAACGCTGGGGCGTCGAGGTCCTCGCATGCGTCACCCAGGTGAAGGACATCGCGGTGATCGTCGATCCGGACGCGTTCACCGTCGGGCAGACGGAGTCGAACATCGTCCGTTGTCCGGACGCCGCCGCGGCGGAGCGGATGGTGGAGCTCATCGAAGCGACCCGTGCGGCGGGGGACAGCGTGGGCGGAATCGTCCTCGGCGTCGCCCGCGGTGTGCCGGTCGGTTGGGGCGAGCCGGTCTTCGACCGTCTGGAAGCGGACCTCGCCAAGGCGATGCTGTCGTTGCCGGCGAGCAAGGGCTTCGACATCGGCAGCGGGTTCGGCGGTGTCGGCATGACCGGCCGCGAGCACAACGACGCGTTCCGCAACGTGGACGGACGGGTCCGCACCGTCACGAACCGCAGCGGCGGGATCCAGGGCGGCATCAGCAACGGCGAGACCGTCTATTTCCGGGTGGCTTTCAAACCGGTCGCCACGGTCATGCACGAGCAGGACACCGTGGACGTCACCGGCGCCGAGACGACGCTCAAGGGTCGTGGTCGCCATGATCCGTGCGTCTTGCCCCGCGCGGTGCCGATGGTCGAGGCGATGACCGCGCTCGTCTTGGTCGACCACGCGATGCGCCACGAAGCGCGGTGGCGCGAGTGACGGTCCGAAGGACGCGGCCTCGACGGGGCGCGCCGGCACGCCGACAGGGCCGGAACTGCCGCACATCCGCCCAACTTGACATCGCCGGAGCAGCGTGAGACTCGTCGTGGGTGCCGTGCGCGCGACACAAGCCCGTCGTGGGCAGGATTCCCCCTGAGATGCATCGATTTCAGGGCTGATTTCTTGCCTTCCGAGGGTTTGTTGGATCAGCGAGCGCTCCCGTCCGTACTCAAGCCGACCATAAGTAATACCATCCCTGCATGAACAGCTTCTCGATTTCCAAGCGCCTTGCCCTGGGCGCAGCTGCCTTCTTGGCGGTCCTCGCGCCGACGACCTTGGCCAACACCCAAGAAGACGACCGCGAGATCCGGACCCGCGACCGCCAGACCTACGAGGTCATCGTGGGTGATTATTACACCGGCCGCTCGCCTTACTTCAAGTCGCTCGGGGAGCCCGCTCCCAAGCCGATGGTGGTCGCCCAAGCGGCGCCCGCGGCCAAGCCGGCCGCCGGCCCGTGCACGACGGTCACCGGAGGTCTGGTCCAGCTCGCGAAGACCGCTCCCGCCGAAGCTTCCCTCGGTGAGCCGTACACCTACGACCTGAAAGCGCTCGCCACGGGCTGCGCCGGCAACGTCGTCGTGACCGACACCATCCCGGCCGGCACGTCGCTCGTCAGCACCTCGCCGCAGGCTTCGGTGTCCGGCAACACGCTCACCTGGAATCTCGGCAACATGGACGCCGGCGAGGCCAAGAACCTCAAGGTGACCGTGAAGCCGGAGAAGGAAGGCACGCTGTTCTCCTGCGCCACGATCAAGGCCGACCCCCGCGTCTGCGCCCAGACCGTCGTCGGCCGCCCGCAGCTCGCGATCGACAAGACCGGACCTGAGGTCGCCCAGCTCGGCGCCGATGTCGCCTACAACATCGTCGTCAAGAACGTCGGCACCGCGGTCGCCAAGAACGTCGTCGTGACCGACAAGGTCCCGGCCGGCCTCGGCGGCGTGAAGGAGATCCCCTTCACCGTCGGCGACCTCGCCCCGGGCGCCTCCAAGACGATCCCGGTCAGCCTCAAGGCGGCCGAGCGCGGCAAGCACTGCAACGTGGCCACCGCGACCGCTTCCAACGCCGCCAGCGTGACCGATGACGCCTGCACCTTGGTCGTCAAGCCTGGCCTCAAGCTGGTGAAGACCGGCCTCGCCGAGCAGTACCTCAACAAGCAGGCGGGCTACAAGATCACCGCCTCCAACATCGGTGACACCGACCTCACCGGCGTGGTCGTGACCGACACCGCTCCTTCCCAGACCAAGATCGTCAGCGCGCCGGGCGCCACCATCGCGGGCAACAACATCACCTGGAACACCGGAAGCCTGAAGGCGGGCGAGTCGAAGACGTACGACGTCGTCCTCACCAGTGTCCAGGCCGGCAAGTGGTGCAACACCGCGGCGGTCAGCACCGCCCAAGGTCTGAAGGAGACCGCCGAGGCCTGCACGCTCTGGAAGGGCCTCTCGGCCGTCCTGCTCGAGGTCGTCGACGATCCCGATCCTCTGCAGGTCGGCGAGTCCACCACCTACACGATCAAGATCACCAACCAAGGCACGGCCGATCTGACGAACATCAACACCGTCGCCAACTTCCCGAAGGAAGTGACCCCGACCAGCTCGCAGGGCGGCACGGTCAACGGCAAGACCGTGAACTTCCCGACCGTTCCTCGCCTCGCGCCGAAGCAGGTCATCACGTACACCATCATCGGCAAGGCCGCCGAGATCGGCGACAGCCGCCTGAAGGTCACGCTGACGGAAGACCAGCTCCTCGCCCCGGTCGTCGAGGAAGAGTCCACCCGCGTCTACTGAGCCTCGCGGCCGGATAGATCCGAGCAAGGCGCCCCCGGCGACGGGGGCGCCTTTTTTGTGCCCGGATCCGGTGTGGATGCCCGCTTGCCAACGGCCCGCCCCGACGCTACCTCAACCGCCCTGATGAGACGGACATTCCGACCTGAGATCTTCCTGCGCTTCGCGATGTTCGTCCTGCTGGCCGTGCTGGTGTGGTCCGTGTGGCCCGCTCGCGCCGCGGATGCTGTCGGCGTCACCAACACGCCCGCTGTGGTGTCGACGAACCAAGCAGGCCCGCTGGCGCGCGGGCTCGACGATTTCACGCGGCAGCACACGGACACCCTCTCGTTCGGTCTGAACCGGTTGGAGCCGTTGCAAGAGTCGTTCCTCGGACGCCCGTTGTGGCAGTACGTCGCATCGCTGCTCTACGTCTTCCTCGCCTTCTACGTCTCCAAGACGATCGACTGGCTCATCCAGTCCCGCCTCAAGCAGTGGGCGGAGCGCACGGAGACCGAATGGGACGACATCGTGGTCGACCTCGTCGACGGCCCGGTCAAGACCATCGCGTTCGTCATCTTCCTGCACTTGGGCCTGGCGATCTTCGATTGGCCGACGTGGCTCGAGGCCTGGGTCTCGAAGCTCACGGTGATCATCGTGGCGTTCGCCATCATCGTGGTCGTCCTCCGTGGTGCGGACGCGGCCCTCGGCGTCTGGCGAAAGAAGCATCTCTCGGCTCCCGGGGAACGTGCGTTCAACGACCAGTTCCTCCTGCTCATCGGCAAGCTCTTCAAGGCCTTCATCGTCGTGGTCGCGGTGCTCACCACGCTCGGCCACCTCGGTTTCGACATCAAGGCGGCCCTGGCCTCCGTGTCGGTCGTCGGCCTCGCCATGGGTCTGGCGGCCCAGGACACCGTGGCCAACCTGTTCGGCGCGGTCTCGGTCTTCGTCGACAAGCCGTTCCAGATCGGCGATCGCATCCGGGTCGGCGACGTCGACGGCGCGGTCGAGGAGATGGGCCTGCGCTCGACCCGCGTCCGCAGCCTCGACGGCTTCCTCATCACGGTCCCGAACAAGACCATCGGCAACACCACCATCGTCAACATCACCCGCCGTCCGACGATCAAGACCGAGATCAACCTGGGCATCACCTACGACACCACCGCCGAGCGGACCCGGTATGCGACGAAGATGCTCGAGGAGATCTTCCGGGCCCATCCGCGCACGGCGGACGTGGTCGTGACCTTCAACAAGTTCCTCGACTCGTCGCTCAACATCCAGGTGCTGCACTGGTGGCAGGGGACCGATGCGAAGCTGAACATGGCCGACCTCCAGGACCTCAACCTCGAGGTGAAGCGCCGTTTCGATGCCGAACGCATCGAGTTCGCGTTCCCGACGCAGACCGTGCTGCACCGTCCCGTGACGGGTCCATGAGCCCGCCGGAGCCAGGTGTCCTCGAAGCTTGTGCAACAACCCGTTGACAAGCGCCCCTCCGCCGGTACGGTCGCGGCTCCATTTTCTACGTCTAGATATGCCGAACACGAAGTCAGCCGAGAAGCGCGTCCGCAGCAATGCCGCCAAGGCCGCGCGCAACAAATCGATCAAGTCCCGTCTCAAGACGCTCGAGAAGAAGTATCTCGTGCTCGTCACGGAAGGTAAGCTCGACGACGCCAAGGTCGCTTACCGCGATGTCGCCTCCGCCTTCGACAAGGCGGCCAAGGTCGGCGTGATCAAGAAGGAGAAGGCCAGCCGCAAGCGCAGCCGCCTCCAGATCCGCCTCAACGGCGCCGCTGCCCCGGTGGCACCGGCGAAGTGACGTTGGAAGGCCTCTGAAGCCGAGAACGCGGCGCCCCTCCCGGGGACGCCGCGTTTTTTCATGCCCAAAAACGGAGGGACCGCCCTCCGCCGCATCTCGTCATTCGAGCACGCGGACCGTGTAGCCGCCCGACTTGTCGTCGGCCTCGAGCTTGATGAGGTTGCGTTTCTGCGCCTCCAGCAAGAGGTCGTTGAACGAGCGGAAGCCGTAGGCGCGTTCGTTGAAGCCCGGTTTCCGGCGCTTGATCGCCTGCTTGATCATCGAGCCCCAGATGGGTTCGTCGCCCTCGCGCTCCTCGGTGAGGGCTTCCAAGGTCACGATCACCAGTTCGAGCGCATCGATCAACGGCGGTCCCTTCGGCTCGGTCGGCGCCGTGGCCTTGGCAGCGATCGCCGCGGCCGGGGCCGCGCCGGCCTGGGGCGCGGGGGAAGGCGCCGATGATGGCTGCGCCGGGGCCGGTGACGGCGCCGAGGTGCCGCGGTTGCGGTTGCGGGAAGGTTCGCGGCGGACGAGGTCGTCGTAGTAGAGGAACTCGTCGCAGTTGTTGATGAAGAGGTCGGACGTGGAGTTCTTCACGCCGACGCCGATGACGGTCTTCGCGTTCTCGCGCAGCTTGCTCACCAACGGGGAGAAATCGGAGTCGCCGCTGATGATGGCGAAGGTGTCCACGTGGCCCTTCGTGTAGCAGAGGTCCAGGGCGTCCACGACCATGCGGATGTCGGCGGAGTTCTTGCCCGATTGGCGGACGTGCGGGATCTCGATCAGCTCGAAGGCCGCCTCGTGCAGGCCGCGCTTGAACTCCTTGTAGCGGTCGAAGTCGCAGTAGGCCTTCTTGACCACGATGTGGCCTTTCAGCAGGAGCCGTTCGAGCACCTTCTGGATGTCGAACGCGGGGAAGTGGGCGTCGCGGGCGCCGAGCGCGATGTTCTCGAGGTCGAGGTACACCGCCATCGTCGAATCGGATTCTTTGGGACTCATCTTGTCCGCGAGCGTACCGCCGAAACGTCCGCCGCACAGCGCAAACGCGCGCCGTTCCGCGATGTCTCCGCATCGGTCGCCGCCATTGTCCATCCGGTCCCCACCTGATTGACAAAAAGTCCGCCAAGGTCGAGACCACGCGCGATGCGATCCATGCTCCCGCCGATGCCCGTCCTGCGTTGCCTCCTGGCCTTCGCTGCCGGTGTGCAGGTGTTCGCGGCCACCGGCGCCAGCATCGCGCGGGTCTGGGACGAGGAGATCCTCGCGGGCATCCGGCTGGACCGTCCGAACCCGCCGGTCCATGCCCGGAATCTGTTCCATCTCTCCGTCGCCATGTACGACGCCTGGGCCGCCTACGATCCGGTGGCGGTCGGCTACCTCTACCACTCGAAGCATGCCGCCGCCGATGTCGCCGCGGCGCGCCGCCAGGCGATCAGTTTCGCGGCGTACCGCATCCTTGCCGAGCGCTACGCGTTGTCCCGCGCCGCGACCAACACCTTGCCCGCGATCCGCGCCCGGATGGTCCAGCTCGGCTACGATATCTCGGACACATCCCGCGACCCTGCCACCCCGGCCGGGCTCGGCAACCTCGTGGCGGCGACGGTCTCCGCGTACTTCATCGACGACGGCGCGCGCCAGAGGCAGGCGTACGAGGACCTCGATCCCGCGGACGGCGGGTACTCGTCGTTGAGCCGGCCGATGATCGTCTTCGCCGAGGCATCGCTCGCGTCGACACCGGACAGTTGGCAACCGCTCGCCATCACCAACGCGCTCGACCAGCACAACTTCCCGGCCGACGTCGTGCAGAAGTTCGTCGGTGCCCAGTGGCGCGATGTGCGGCCCTTCGCGCTGGTGCGCGATGATCCGGGCCGGCTCTGGATCGATCCCGGTCCGCCGCCGCGGCTCGGGGACGCGGACCACGCGCGGTCCATCGAGAGCGTCGTCGAGGTCATCCGTCGCAGCAGCGAGCTGACGCCCGACGACGGCGTCGCCGTCGACATCTCGCCCGGGGTCTTCGGCGGGAACAGCCTCGGCGAGAACGACGGCAAAGGCCATCCCGCCAACCCAGCCACGGGCGCCCCGTATCCGCCGAACGTCGTGAGGCGCGGCGATTACGGCCGGGTGCTCGCCGAGTTCTGGGCCGACGGCCCGAACTCCGAGACGCCACCGGGCCATTGGAACACCATCGCCAACGGCGTGGCCGACCATCCGGCGTTCGTGAGACGTTTCGGCGGCACCGGCCCGGTGGTCGACGATCTCGAATGGGACGTGAAGGTGTACTTCGCGTTGAACGCCGCGGTCCATGACGCGGCCTGCGCGGCGTGGTCGGTCAAGCGGCGTTACGACGGCGGCCGCCCGATCCAAGCGGTCCGCTACATGGGGACGCTCGGCCAATCCAGCGACCGGGACGGCCGGTCGTACCACAAGAACGGGCTGCCGCTGGTCCCCGGCCTCATCGAGGTCGTGAGCCCGGCGTCGGCGGAACCCGGTCAACGGCACGCCGGCCTCCCGGTCGACGCGGTCGCCATCTATGCGTGGCCCGGACAACCGTCGGATCCGTCGACGCGCCATAGCGGGGTGCGATGGATCCTGGCGAAGGACTGGCTGCCCTACCAGCGGAAGACCTTCGTGACCCCGGCCTTTCCCGGCTACATCTCCGGGCACAGCACCTTCAGCCGCGCGGCGGCGGAGGTCCTCGCGGCGGTCACCGGGTCCGCGTTCTTCCCCGGCGGACTCGGGACCTACACGGCCCCCGCGGACAAAGGGCTCGGGTTCGAGAAGGGGCCGACCACGGACGTGCAGCTGCAATGGGGCACGTACTACGACGCGGCGGACCAAGCGGGGGCGTCGCGGATCTGGGGCGGCATCCATCCGTCGGCGGATGACCTGCCGGGACGGCGCATCGGATCCCGCTGCGGCATCGGCGCATGGGACCTGGCGCGCCGCTATTTCGACGGGTCGGTGGCGGAGATGCCTGCCCAGGTCGAGATGAGGAGCTTGGCCGACGGCCGCCACGAGGTCCGCATCCGCACCCTCCGGGGCATGTACCACGCGCTCCGGTCCGATGCCGATCCGGGCGGACCGTTCGTCGATACCGTGACCGGTCCGGTGCGTGCCTTGGATTCATCCGCGGTGGTGGTCCGTGAGACCTCGACCCCGGCGACGTTCTATCGGGCGGTCCGCACGCTCACGCCCTGAGCGCTGCCGTCATCGGCGTCCGGACCGGCCCCGCGAAGCACGGTGCCCCCCGGGCAGGGATGTTGGATTTTCATGGTGCAGTCACCCGGGAGGGCGTCGGTTCCACCCGCGCCCCATTTCCTAAACGCGGGACGTTCCCGTGGGCGCAGGGCGTGGACCAACGGCTGAGCGGTTCCGGACGCGATCGCCGCGGATGGATCAGGGCGCGGGTGGAACCGACGCCCTCCCGCGACCCGATCGCCGCTCCGGGCCTTCCGCTCGCCGTGTGAAAAATCCCCTTCCATCGCCCGCCGGGCTTTCCCAACCTCCGCGCTCTTTATGAGTTCCAAGACGTTGAAGATCGCCGCGCTCGCCGGCGATGGCATCGGCCCCGAGGTGATGCGCGCGGCCATCCAGGTCCTCCGCGCGGTCGAGAAGAAGCACGCCCTTTCCTTGGCCATCACCGAGGCTCCGGTCGGCTGGGCCGGCATCGATGCCGCGGGCCAGGCCCTGCCCGACGCCACGCTCGCGCTTTGCCGCGCCTCCGATGCCATCCTCTTCGGCTCCGTCGGCCTGCCCGACCGCGATCCGACCATCCCGAAGGAGCAGCGCCCCGAACGCGCCGCGTTGCTGCGTCTGCGCAAAGAGTTCGCCCTCTTCGCCAACCTGCGCCCGGTGCAGCTGCCCAAGGCGTTGTCCCACGCCTGCCCGCTCCGCCCGGAACGCCAGGGCGACGGCCTCGACCTGCTCGTCGTCCGCGAGCTGACCGGCGGCATGTATTTCGGCCAACCGAAGCGCACCGAGGACGTCGTGGAACCCGGCGCGCCCGGGACCGAGCCGCGCCGTTTCCAGCGCGCCATCGACACGATGGTCTACACCACGCCGGAGATCGAGCGGATCGCCCACGTCGCCTTCCGTTCCGCCGGTCTGCGCCGCAAGAAGCTCACCAGCATCGACAAGGCGAACGTGCTCGAGAACGGCATCCTCTGGCGCGAGACCGTCGCCCGTGTCGGCAAGAGCTATCCCGACGTGGCCCTCGACCACATGTTCGTGGACAACGCGGCGATGCAGCTGCTGCTGCGTCCGACGCAGTTCGACGTCGTTCTCTGCGAGAACATGTTCGGCGACATCCTCAGCGACGAGGCCGCGGCCTTGGCCGGATCGCTCGGCATGCTGCCCAGCGCCAGCTTGGGCGCGACGCAGGACGGCGTGACCTTCGGCCTCTACGAGCCGGCCGGCGGCACCGCGCCCGACATCGCCGGCAAGGACCTCGCCAACCCCATCGCTCAGATCCTGTCCGCGGCGCTCATGCTCCGCCACAGCTTCGGTCTCGAGGATGCCGCGCGATCGATCGAGGCCGCGGTCGGCAAAGCCATCGCGGACGGTCTGCGCACGGGCGACATCTTCAACCCGGCTGAACCGGCCGCGAAGAAGGTCGGCACCCGCGTCATGGCCGACGCCATCGCCGCCGCGGTCTGATCCGCGGGCGATTGGAAGCGGCTTCCTGGGAAGCGCACCCTCGGCCCGAGGGTGCGCTTGCCCGGCCGGGCCGGGATCACTAGCTTCGGCGTGCTTGAAAAGAACCGCCCGC
>CANGMH010000066.1 GCA_947454005.1 Verrucomicrobiota bacterium | reverse complement strand
GCGACCGCACCCGCAACATGCAGATCGCCGCGGCCGACCGGCAGTCCGTGTTCCGCGGCGATTGCGCGACCTGCCACGTGGCGCCGACCTTGGGCAAGACCGGCAAGGCCTTGTACGAGACCGCCTGCGGGATCTGCCACGAAGGCGAGCACCGGGCGACCATGGTGCCGTCGCTCCGCGCGCTCAACAAACCGACCGATCGCGCCTACTGGACCCAGTGGATCACCAGCGGTCGCGAAGGTTCCCTGATGCCCGCCTTCTCGCTGAAGCAGGGCGGCATCCTCAGCGACGACCAGATCGGGTCGCTGGTCGAGTACCTCGGCGGCGAGTTCGCCTTGGAGGTCAAGCTGCCCGGCGGCGGCGCGGTCCCGGAGGCCGGCACGAAGGTGAAGGCGCCTCCTTTGGCTCCTTGAGCGCCGGCATGGCACGCGGCCTCTTCATCACGTTCGAAGGCGGAGAAGCGTGCGGGAAGAGCACGCAGGTCCGCTTGCTCGCCGGGTCGCTCCGGGCGGGCGGCCATGTCGTGCGCGAGCTCCGCGAACCCGGCGGCACCCCGCTCGGCGAGAAGCTCCGCCATCTGCTCAAGCACGATCCCGACGGCCATGGCATGGCGCCGGAGACCGAGCTCCTCCTGATGAACGCCAGCCGCGCCGAACTGGTGCGCCGGGTGATCCGGCCGGCGCTGGCGGACGGGGAGTTCGTGCTCTGCGACCGGTTCTACGATTCCACGACGGCGTACCAAGCGGGCGGGCGCGGCCTCGACGCCGAGGCCGTCCGCGCGGTCATCGAGCTCGCCGTGGCGGGCACGCGACCGGACCTGACGTTGCTCATCCGCGTCCCGAGACAGGAGGCGCTGAGGCGATTGGCCGCACGGAACCTGGCGACAGCACCGTTGCCCGACCGGTTCGAGGCCGAGCAGGACGCCTTCTTCCGCCGGGTCGACGCCGCGTACGAAAAGCTCGCGGAGGCGTGGCCCGGACGTGTCCGCGTGATCGACGGCACCGGATCGCCGCACAAGATCGCGCTCCGCGTCCGGAGCGAGGTCGAGGCGCTGATGGGCCGGTCCGCGGAGGCCTGATGGCGGCGGGCATCGTCGTCCGTGCGCGGAGGATTGCGGACGGCTTGGATTGACTCTGCCCGGTGGATGCCAACCTTCGACGCGTGTCTGAACCTGTCCTGACTTTCCCGGCCTCGCGCTCCGGCGCCTTGGCGCGGTGGGAAGCGTTCCAACCCCTCGTCCCGGCTTACGGCGCCAAGCGCAATCTCGTCGTCCCGGGGCATCCCCATGTCTCGCGGCTCTCGCCGGCGATCCGCGGCCGATTGGTCACGGAGGACGAGATCACCGCCAGCTTGCTCGCGGGACATCCGTCCTCGGTCGCGCAGAAATTCCTGCAGGAGATCTTCTGGCGCCGCTACTGGAAGGGCTGGCTCGAGACCCGGCCCGCCGTGTGGCGCGACTACGCGGACCGGTTGGAGGCCCTGAAAGGGACGCTGCACGAGGTCGTGCGCCGGCGCGCGGACGAGGTGATGGCCGGCCGGAGCGGCGTGGCGATCATGGACCGCTTCGCCCGCGAACTGGTCGAGACCGGCTACCTGCACAACCACGCCCGCATGTGGTGGGCGAGCTTCTGGATCCATGTCGAACGCCTTCCTTGGGAGGTCGGCGCCGATTTCTTCCTCCGCCATCTGCTCGATGCCGATGCGGCCAGCAACACCTTGAACTGGCGCTGGGTCGCCGGCCTGCAGACCAAGGACAAGCCGTATCTCGTGACCCGCGCGAACCTCGAGCAATGCTGCGCGCCCGAGCTTCTGGCCGACACGACCGGCCTCGAACGCCTCGACGAGAAGAAGGTCCGGGCGACGGTCTTCGACGTCGTCGGACCCGATGCGCCCACGCCGACGCCGGAGGCCAGCCGGTTCGCCACCTATCCGACGAAGCCCGCCCAACCCGCGGAACGCTCCGGGCTCTGGATCCACGAAGAGGACCTGACGCCGGAGATCGGCGAGCTCCACGAGACCGCCTTCGTCGCCGTCGCGGCCTTCACCAGCGCGGCGGAAGACGGCGCGGCCTCGCTCGGCGCGCCTCGCCGACGTCATCGCGACACGTCGTTCGCCGACGCGGTCGAGCGGGCCGGCGGGCACTTCGGTTGCACCGCGGAGCTGCTTCCGGTGGCGACCCTGGCGGAAGGTCTGGCCGCATGGGCGGTGAAGGAACGTCTCGGTGCCGTGGTCGCCTACGCGCCGGCCGTGGGGCCGTTGAACGACCGGTTGGAGGCGGTCCGTGCCGCGCTCGCTACGGCCGGGGTCGAACTGGTGCTGTGCCGCCGGCCCACCGACTTCCAGCTGTGGCCGTATGCCCGGGGCGGTTATTTCGGGTTCATGGGACAGGCCGAGAAATGGCTGAAGGCGCACACCAAGGCCCAGGCCAAGGCCCGCGCCGCCACGGCGAGTTGAGCCCTGCAGACCCTGGGGTGGACGTCGGGGCGCCCAGCTCCTTGCTGCCTGCGCCCGATACCGCGGCGACGGCTGCCGTCTCGCGTGCGAGCGTGGACGACGCGCACGGTTGGCGCCTCGGACCGGTCCATGGAGACCGTTCTGTTGTCGCGCTCCGGATATGTCCGGCGCGCGCCCGCGTGTCCCGATGGGGACCGCTTCGCTTCGGTGACCCGGTAACGTTGGGTGCCCTGATCCGCGGCACGGTTGGCGGGGGCGGTCGGGGCGCATGATGACCAACCTCGCGTCCGGCATCATGAGCCCGCGCGACGTGCCATCGGCGCCTCGCGTCCGGGGTGGTCATTCCTTCACACCCGAAGTCCGGTGCTTCGGACGGCAACTGCCCGTCAACACGGTCTTCCGCGGACTTGCTACCGACCTCGTTCTCGTCACCGCGTCGAAGGCGGATTTCAGCCGCTTTGGCCATAAATCGCCACCGGCGATCCCCGTTACGCCGGGAGTCGCGGAGAATCCTGCCGAGGACCGCTAGGCGTCGCGCGGTCGATGAATCTCGGAGAGGGCTCCAACACGAGGCGCGTCCCGCGTCCTGAAAAACGCTCATCGTTCCGATGGATCCAATTCACGCCCGTCGGACCGCCGTCTTCGATGGTTGGCCGACCGGTAGCTTGCGAGGGAATGGAAGTCGACGGCACCCGTCTCGTCCAGACGTGCTGCGGTGCGCGGTATCAGGCCGCTGCCGTGGGATCGTGGGGCCGGAAGACTTCCACAACAACATACTCACATCATCCATCGATAATGAAGAATCCTTCGATCCGGCAACTGCGACGTGGCAACCAGTCCACTCCGCTTGGACTCGCGCTCGGCGTCGCGCTCGCTCACCTCTCCGGCCTCGGCGTGCTGTCCGCCACTGCCCAAGACGCGAAGCTCGACAAGATCGCCCAGGAGAACCTCGACCTCCGCAGCCGCCTCGAAGTGCTGGAAGGCGTCGCCAAGAAGGAAGGCATCCTGCCCTCCGGTGATTCCAAGACCAAGCTGGTGTCGGCGATGTCCGACATCACCATCAGCGGCTTCGCCCAGGCCTCGTATTTCTACAACACCCGCACGCCGGCCGACGGCGCGTCCGATGGATACCTGTTCAACACGAAGGACAACTCGTTCTCGCTGAACAAGTTCAAGCTGACCATCGCCAGCAAGCCCGTCGCCACCGACAAGTGGGACGCCGGCTTCAAGGCGTCGCTCCTCCTCGGCGAGGACGCTCCCGTGCTCAACACGCCGGGCAACAACTCCAGCTTCAACGACCTCCGCGAGGCCTATGTCGAGCTGAACGTCCCCGTGGGCACCGGCCTGAACATCAAGGCCGGCGAGCTCATCTCGCTGCTCAACTACGAGTCCGGCGACGGCGGCGCGGCGAACGTCAACTTCTCGCAGGGCAACCAGTGGTGGTTCACTGGCAACGGCCCTTCGGCCGGCGTGCAGGCCTCCTATAATCTCACCGAACAGGTCGGCGTGACCCTCCGCGTGGACAACGGCCTCTTCCAGGGCCCGGTCGACAACAACCAGGGCAAGGCCTTCAGCGGCAGCATCAACTACAAGCCCAACGCCAAGCTCTGGGCGAACCTGTACTTCTTCCACGACGACGAGCCGGGCGCCACGGATGTCACCGGCCTCGGCAGCATCGGCGGCTACCAGGTCACCGAACAGCTGGGCACCGGCTACGAGGTCGACTACTTCCACACCGACGCGGCCGGCGCCAAGGCCGACCTGTGGTCCGTCGGCGGCTGGGTCTGGTACGACTTCACCTCCAAGGTGGGCGTGGCCTTCCGCGGCGACTACATCAACAGCCCGGACGGGGTCCTCGGGCCCGCGGTCCGTCCCAGTGCCGGCATCGGTTCCAGCGTCTTCGCCACGGATCCGGACGGCGATCTCAGCAGCTTGACGCTCACGCTGAACTACAAGCCGGTCGCGAGCCTGAAGATCCAGCCCGAGATCCGCTTCGACCACACCTCCTTCAAGGGCGGCCTCGACGGCAAGAAGGACCGCGTGATCGTCGGCGTCGGCGTCACCTACCTGTTCTGATCCCCCAAACCTGGACCTGAGAACCGACACCCCTGAAACCGAAGTATGAAACCTAGTTTCCCTAAGATCATCGCCGGCGCCGCCGCCGGCCTGCTGGCCTTCGCGGCCACCGCAGCCGAGACCGTCAAGGTCGGCGTGCTGCACTCCCTCAGCGGCACCATGGCCATCAGCGAGACCTCGCTGAAGGACGTGTTGCTCTTCACCTTCGACGAGATCAACAAGAAGGGCGGCGTCATGGGCAAGATGATCGAGCCCGTCGTCGTCGACCCCGCCTCCAACTGGCCCCTGTTCGCCGAGAAGGCCGAGCAGCTGCTCGTGAAGGACAAGGTCTCCGTCGTCTTCGGCTGCTGGACCTCCGTCAGCCGCAAGTCGTGCCTGCCGGTGTTCGAGAAGGAGAACGGCCTGCTGTTCTACCCCGTCCAGTACGAGGGCGAGGAGCTGTCCAAGAACATCTTCTACACCGCCGAGGCCGTGAACCAGCAGGCCATCCCGCCCGTCGATTACATGCTCTCCGAGGGCAAGAAGAAGTTCTATCTGCTCGGGTCCGACTACGTCTACCCGCGCACGACGAACAAGATCCTCAAGAAATATCTCAAATCCAAGGGCATCCCTGATTCGGATATCGAGGAGATCTATACCCCGTTCGGCCACACCGACTACCAGACGATCGTGGCGTCGATCAAGAAGTTCGCCGCGGGCGGCAGCGCCTGCATCATCTCCACGCTGAACGGCGACACCAACGTCCCGTTCTTCAAGGAGTTCGCCAACGCCGGTCTGACCTCCGAGAACTGCCCGGTCGTCTCCTTCTCGATCTCCGAGGACGAGTTCCGCGGCCTGCCGGCGAAGCAGCTCGCCGGTCATCTCGGTTGCTGGACGTACTTCATGTCGATCAAGACGCCCGAGAACGAGAAGTTCGTCGGCGACTTCCTCTCCTGGGTCAAGGCGCCCAAAGTGACCGGTGTGGATTACACGGTGTCTGGCGTCGACCCGAAGGGCCGCGTGACCTGCAGCCCGATGAACCTCTCCCGCATGGGTGTCTACCTGTGGAAGCAGGCCGTCGAGAAGGCCGGCACCTTCGACGTCGACAAGGTGCGCGATGCCCTCACCGGGCAGAAATTCAAGGGGCCCGTCTGCGAGGTGACGATGCAGGCGAACCACCATCTGGTGAACGACGTGTTCATCGGCGAGACTCTCCCGACGGGCCAGTTCAAGGTCATCAAGACCTTCAAAGGGGTCGCCGGTGAGCCGTTCAGTGAGAAGTTTCTGAAGTGACTGTGTGTGTTGTAAATGCAGGGAGGCGGGCCTTCTTTCGGGCCCGCCTCCTCTTCTTGGAAGGGGACCGGTTCTTGGCCCTCGACGGTCGCAGGTCCCGCCAGATTCCGCAGCGCTCCGGTCCCTTCGCCCCGTGAAACGCCTTCTCCCCTTCCTCCTTCTCTTCCTGCTCCCGTTCGCGTCGGTCGCCGCGACGGCGATGGAATCCCGCAAGGTCCTGGTGCAGGCCATCGCCGAGGAGGACGCCGCCAAGCAGGTCGATCTCGTGAAGCAGCTCGCGTCCTCGGGCGACCCGCTCGTCGCCCGCGGGCTCGCGGCATGGCGGGGCAACGAGCTCTATCTGCTCACCGGAGCCGATGGTTCCAAGGTCCCCGTGCTGCTCGACGCCAAGGCCGATGCCGACGGGAAGATGAAGGCCGTCCGCCTCATCGATGGTGCCACGGTCGCCGATGCCGCCGGTGCGCCCCGGGTCTTCCGCGCGGACGAGCTCACCGCGGTGGACAACAATTCCCGCATCCGCCGGGCGATCAAGACCACGCTGGATCTCTTCGCCATCACCGATCCGGTGCCCAAGCTGCGCCGGGCCGCGGTGGTCAAGCTCGGCCAGGAACAGAACGCCGAGTATCTTCCCCATTTCATCGAGAGCCTGAAGACCGAGGCCGTGCCCGACGTGGTCAAGGCCCTCCGCGAGGCCATCGCCCTGACCCGCGTCTCCGACCCGGACCCAACCGTCCGCAACGCTGCGATCCGTGAACTCGGCACGATGCGGTCGGTCAATTCCATCGACGTGCTCCGGGAGCTCGAGAAGAAGGCCAAGGCCGATCCGGCCAAGTTCGGTGACGGCATCTCGGCGGCGTTGCGCTCGGCGATCCAGGACATCGAGAGCTACCAACAATGGGGCAATCTCGTGGGCACCGCCTTCCGGGGCGTGAGTCTGTCCGCGGTCTTGCTGGTCGCCGCGCTCGGGCTGGCGATCACCTTCGGTCTGATGGGCGTGATCAACATGGCCCACGGCGAGGTGATGGCGGTCGGCGCCTACACGACGTTCTTCGTGCAGGGGGTGTTCGGGAACGGGCTGCTGTTCTCGCTGGTCGGACGGACGGTGACGGTGAAGGGCATGGGTCTGACCGGAGGCGGCTTCGACGCCTACTTCATCGTCGCGCTGGCCGCTTCCTTCGTGACGGCCGGGCTGGTGGGATTGACGCTGGAGCGCGGGATCATCCGGTTCCTCTACAAGCGTCCGCTGGAATCGCTGCTCGCGACCTGGGGCGTGAGCCTGATACTGCAGCAGATCTTCCGGCACACCTTCGGCTCGGCGAACGTCCAGGTGGACGCTCCCGGGTTCTTGCAGGGCAGCTTCGTGGTGAGCGACGTGCTCTTCGCCTACAACCGGATCTTCATCATCGCCTTCGCCGGGTTCGTCGTCTTCCTCACCTGGGCGCTGCTGACCAAGACCTCCCTCGGCCTGCAGATCCGCGCGGTGATGCAGAACCGGACGATGGCCTCCTGCGTCGGCGTGAGGACGGACCGGGTGAACATGATGACCTTCGCCTTCGGGTCCGGGCTCGCCGGGATGGCCGGAGCGTGCATGACGCAGATCGCGAACGTCGGACCGAGCCTGGGGCAGAACTACATCATCGACTGCTTCATGGTGGTGGTGCTCGGCGGCGTCGGGAACCTGGTCGGGACCATCTCCGCGTCGGGCGGCGTGGGCGTCGCCAACCAGGTCCTCGAGCCGTGGCTCGGCGCGGTGCTCGGCAAGATCACCGTGCTCACCGCCATCATCCTCTTCCTCCAATGGCGGCCCAACGGGTTGTTCGTGACGCGCAGCCGGAGCCTCGACGGCTGAGCCCTCTGCCCACCGGCCCTTCCCCATGACCCGCATCCTATCGCGAAGCGAGACGGTCCTCTTGCTGCTGGCCTCGGCCGTCGGCCTGGTGCTGTTGCCGTGCCTCAACGCCTTCGTGCCGGCCGGTGGCGCGCTCCACGTGAGCACGTTCTCGCTGAGCCTCTACGGCAAGTACCTCACCTATGCGGTGCTCGCGCTCGGCGTGAACCTGCTCTGGGGCTACACCGGTCTGCTCAGCCTCGGCCAGTGCCTGTTCTTCTCGCTCGGGGGCTACTGCCTCGGGATGTACATGATGATGAACATCAGCCGGCTCGGGCAGTACCACGAGGCCATCCCGGATTTCATGGTGTTCCTCGAGTTCCCGGCGCGGTTCCCCGCGACCGGAGGGCTCCCGCCGCACTGGATCCCCTTCAAACATCTCTGGTTCGCCGCGCTCATGGTGCTCGTCGTGCCGGCGGTCGTGGCCTATGTCTTCGGGTTCCTGGCGTTCCGCTCGCGGGTGAAGGGCGTCTACTTCTCGATCCTCAGCCAGGCGCTGACCTATGCCGCCTGCCTGATGTTCTTCCGCAACGACTTCACCTTCGGCGGCAACAACGGCCTGACCGATTTCAAGTTCCTGCTCGGCACGCCGGCGCTGGACGCCGGCGACATCCGCGATCCCGTCGCGTTCGCAGCTCGCCTGAAAGCGGGCAAGGGCGAGCTCGACAAGTATCTGTGGTCGCAGATCCCCGCGGCGGAGCAAGCCAGGCTGGCGGCGGCCGCGGACGGTCGGGCCGCCGAGGCGGCCCTGCTCGACGGACTCAACCGCGTCATCGCCACCGGTCCGGTCCACGACGTCGCCCGGTTCAAGGGCGTCGCGCTCTCGGACGCCACCGTGCGGACCATCGCGCAGGCCCCGAAGGACGCGGCGATGCTCAAGCTCAACCGGCGTCTGCTGGAGGAGGCGTTCCCGGACGACCTGCGCAAGCGCTCGTTCACCGGCTTCGTCGTCAACGACCCGGCCACGAAGCGCGCGCTCTACATCGCCTCCGGGATCCTCCTGCTGCTCACCTACCTCTTCTGCCGCTGGCTGACCTCGACCAAGTTCGGGCTCGTGCAGCGCGCCGTCCGCGATTCGGAGAACCGCGTGCTCTTCTCGGGATACGCCACGCCGGACTTCAAGCTCTTCGTCTTCGTCGTCGCCGCCATCCTGTCGAGCCTCGGGGGCGCCCTCTTCGTGCCGCAGGTCGGCATCATCAACCCGAGCGAGATGGGCGCGGACAAGTCGATCGAGGCGGTGATCTGGGTCGCCGTCGGCGGACGCGGCAACCTGCTCGGACCGGTCCTCGGTGCCATCGGCATCAACTCGCTGAAGAGCTACGCGACGCACTCCTTCGCCGAGCAATGGCCCTACATCTTGGGCGGCCTGTTCATCTTCGTGACGCTCTTCATGCCCAAAGGGATCGTCGGCCTGCCCGGACAGATGAAGGAGCTGCGGGCGAAACTCGCGCGCCGCCGGGCCGGGAAGTCCGCCGACGCGCCCGCCGCCGCAACCAAGCTCGAACCCGCGGGGAAAGAATGACCAAAGAATTCATCCTCACCGTCGAGGGAGTGACCAAGACGTTCGACGGGTTCCGGGCGATCTCGGACCTCAACTTCTACATGGACGTGGGGGAGCTGCGCGTGATCATCGGCCCCAACGGCGCCGGCAAGACCTCGTTCCTCGACCTCATCACCGGCCGCACCAAGCCCGACATCGGCAAGATCGAGTTCGGCAAGGACACCGATCTCACCCGGCTCAACGAGTACCAGATCAACCGCCTCGGCATCGGCCGCAAGTTCCAGACGCCGTCGGTCTACGTCGACCACACGGTCCGCGAGAACGTCCTGCTCTCGCTCCAAGGATCCCGCAGCGTCTGGTCCACCCTCTTCTCCCGGGTCACCCCGGAGCAGGACGACCGCATCCAGGAGGTGCTCGAGACCATCGGCCTGGCCGACAAGGCGTCGTCCAAGGCCGGCCTGCTCGCGCACGGGCAGAAGCAGTGGCTGGAGATCGGCATGCTGCTCGCCCAGAACCCCAAGCTGCTGCTGGTCGACGAACCGGCCGCCGGCATGACCGACGAGGAGACCGCCAAGACCGGCGAGCTGCTCATCCGCCTCGCCGGCAAGCACAGCATCGTCGTCATCGAGCACGACATGGTCTTCGTCCGCCAGATCGCGCGGAAGGTGACGGTGCTCCACCAGGGCCACGTGCTCTGCGAGGGCTCCGTGGACGAGGTGCAGAACGACGAACGCGTGATCGAGGTCTACCTCGGCCGGAAGAAGAAGGAGAAGACCTGACCTATGCTGGCCCTCTCGGACCTCTCCGCCTCGTACGACGGCTCGCGCATCCTCCGCGGCGTCGGCCTCGTCGTCCCGCCCAAGAGCCTCGTGTGCCTGATGGGTCGCAACGGCGTCGGCAAGACCACCACGCTCAAGTCCATCATGGGCCTCGTCGCGCCCGATTCCGGGCAGGTGACGCTCGATGGCAAGGTGCTCAACGGCCTCAAGCCCGACGCCCGCGCCCGTGCCGGTCTCGGCTACGTGCCGCAAGGCCGCGACATCTTCCCGCACCTCACCGTCTGGGAGAACCTCAGGATCAGCCTCGTCGTCCACGGCGCGAAGGATTCCGGCCAGGTCGACCGCGTGCTGGAGCTGTTCCCCATCCTCAAGGAGTTCCTCCAGCGCAAAGGCGGCGTGCTCTCCGGCGGCCAGCAGCAGCAGCTCGCCATCGCCCGCGCGCTGCTCACCGATCCGAAGATCCTCCTCTTGGACGAGCCGACCGAGGGCATCCAGCCGAACATCATCGACCAGATCGGCGACACGCTCGTGAAGATCAAGAACGAGGGGAAGATCAGCATCCTGCTGGTCGAGCAGTACCTCGATTTCTGCCTCGCGGTCGGGGACAGCTTCTACATCATGGACCGCGGCGCGGTCGTCGCCGAAGGACCGATCTCCGGCCTCGACGACGACATCGTGAAGGCCCATCTCACCGTATGAAAACTCCCTGTTCCGCGCTCCGTCGTCCGCTCTGGATCGCCGCCGCCGCGTGCGTCGCCGCGCTCCCGTCGGCCCAGGCCCATCCCGGCCATCCGTTGCCCGAGGCGGATGTCGTGCATCTGCTCACCAGCCCGGACCACGCGCTGTGCCTCGCCGCGGTGGGCGCGCTGATGGGGGCCGCCGGCCTCGCCGCCCGGGCCGCGTCGTCGCGCCGGATGCTCGTCCGCGGTGCCGCGGCGGCGCTCATCGGTGCGGCCGCGGTCTGGAGCCTGGGAGCGTGAGCCTTTCCGTCCACCGGGCCGACGGACCGGCCCGCTGCGCTGGTCGAGGCCGGTTGCGGGTCGTGGTCGCCAACGGCCGGAGCACGGCCGTGTCGGTGCAGGCGACGAGCCCGCTCAAGGTGCTCGTGCCGCGCTCCAGCGGCGACAGCGTCTGGGCCTACCTCAGCAGCTTCGGCGGCGGCCTCGTCGCCGGCGACGAGACCGACATCGACGTCGACATCGGCCCCGGAGCGCGCTGTTTCCTGGGCACGCAGGCGTCGACCAAGGTGTACCGCAACCCGCTCGGCCTGCCGTGCGGTCATCGCCTGCGCGCCGCCATCGGCGAGGGCGGCGTCCTCGTGCTCGCGCCGGATCCGGTGCAGGCCTTCGCCGGGTCGTCCTACCGGCAACGCCAGGAGTTCCGCCTCGCGCCCGGTGCCGGTCTGGTGCTGGTGGACGGATCGACCTCCGGCCGCGCGGCCCGGGGCGAACGCTGGGGCTTCGATCGGTATCAGAGCCGCAACGACGTCTTCCTCGGCGACGACCATCTGCTCGCGGATTCCGTCCTGCTCGATCCGGCGGACGGTCCTCTGGACAGCCCGCACCGCGCCGGACGCTTCAACGCCTTCGCGCTCGTCGCGTTGGTCGGCGAGCCTCTGGCAGAGGCCGCCGCGCGGATGCTCGCCGAGGTCGGCGCGCGACCGGTCCAGCGCCGGGCCCCGCTCGTCGTCGCCGCCAGCCCGATCCGCGGCGGCGCGTTGTTGCGCATCGCCGGCGAGAGCGTGGAGGAGGTCGGCCGCGAGGTCCGACGCCACCTCGGTTGCCTGTCCGGGTTGCTCGGCGAGGACCCGCTGGCCCGCCGATGGTGAGACCTCCCCGAGCTTCACGCCGCATCCCGAAATCTCCACGCTCCACGCCATGCACCTTTCACCCCGCGAGATCGACAAGCTTCTCCTGCACAACGCCGGGTTCCTCGCCCAGAAACGCCTCGCGCGCGGCCTGCGGCTGAACCATCCGGAATCCGTCGCGCTCATCGCCACGCAGCTGCTCGAGTTCATCCGCGACGGCCGCGGCGTGGCCGAGCTGATGGACCTCGGACGCCGGTTCCTCGGGCACAACCAGGTGATGTCCGGCGTGCCCTCGATGATCCACGACGTCCAGGTCGAGGGGACCTTCCCCGACGGCACCAAGCTCGTGACCGTCCACCATCCGGTCGCGGCCGAGGACGGCGACCTGGTGCTGGCGCTGCACGGCAGCTTCCTGCCGGTGCCGGCGCTCTCGCTCTTCAAGAAGGACGGCCCTGCGATCGAGCCCGGCGCGTGCGAGGTGCTCGACGGCGAGCTGGAGCTGAACGCCGGCCGCGAGACCACGACCCTCGCGGTGACCAACCTCGGCGACCGTCCGGTGCAGGTCGGCAGCCATTACCACTTCATCGAGACCAACGCGTCGCTGCGCTTCGACCGCGCCGCGGCCTACGGCATGCGGCTCGACATCCCGGCCGGGACCGCCGTGCGGTTCGAGCCCGGCGAGGCCAAGACGGTGCGCCTCGTCGCCATCGGCGGGAACAAGGTCATCCGGGGCGGCAACAACCTCGCCGCCGGCCCGGTCTCCGAGGCGGGCAAGAAGGCCGCGCTGGAGCAGGTGAAGGCCCGCGGATTCGCCCACGAGAACTGACGACGGCCGGCGGACGCGCGACGGCGCGACCGCGGCGGAGAGACGAACCATGTCCCACAAGATCAGACGCCAGCACTACGCCGACATGTTCGGCCCCACCACCGGCGACAAGGTGCGCCTCGGCGACACCTCGCTCTTCCTCGAGGTCGAGCGCGACCTCACCGTCCTCGGCGACGAATGCAAGTTCGGCGGCGGGAAGACCATCCGCGAAGGCATGGGCCAGGCCGCCGGCGTGGCCCAGGCGGATGCGCTCGATTGCGTCGTCACCAACGCCCTCGTCGTCGACCACTCCGGCATCTACAAGGCCGACATCGGGATCAAGGGCGGCCTCATCGCCGGCATCGGCAAGGCCGGCAACCCCGACGTGATGGACGGCGTCACCCCCGGCATGACCGTGGGCGTGACCACCGAGGTGATCGCCGCCGAAGGCCTCATCGTCACCGCGGGCGGGATAGACACCCACATCCACTTCATCTGCCCCCAGCAGGCCCACGAGGCGATCGCGGCCGGGCTCACGACGATGGTCGGCGGCGGCACCGGTCCCGCGACCGGCACCTGCGCCACGACCTGCACGCCCAACGCCTTCTATCTCCGCTCGATGTTGCAGGCGACCGATGCGCTGCCGCTGAACTTCGGCTTCACCGGCAAGGGCAACACGGCGACGCCCGAAGGCCTCGCCGACCAGGTCCGCGGCGGCGCCATCGGCCTCAAGCTCCACGAAGATTGGGGCACGACCCCGGCGGCGATCGACTGCTGCCTGCGCATCGCCGACGAGCACGACATCCAGGTCACGATCCACACCGACACGCTCAACGAATCCGGCTTCGTCGAGGCCACCATCGCCGCGATCGGCGGGCGCACGATCCACACCTACCACTCCGAGGGCGCCGGCGGCGGCCATGCGCCGGACATCATCCGCATCTGCGGGGAACCGAACGTCCTGCCCAGCTCCACGAACCCGACGCGCCCCTACACGGTCAACACCATCGACGAGCATCTCGACATGCTCATGGTCTGCCATCATCTCGACCCCGGGCTGCCGGAGGACGTGGCCTTCGCCGAGAGCCGCATCCGCGGCGAGACCATCGCGGCGGAGGACATCCTGCACGACCTCGGCGCCATCGGCATGATGAGCAGCGATTCGCAGGCGATGGGCCGCATCGGCGAGGTCATCACCCGCACGTGGCAGACCGCGGACAAGATGAAGCAGCAGCGCGGACGCCTGCCCGGCGAGACCGGCGCCAACGACAACCTCCGCATCAAGCGCTACATCTCGAAGTACACCATCAACCCCGCCCTCTCGCACGGCATGGCCCACGTCATCGGCTCCGTCGAGGTCGGCAAGCTCGCCGATCTCGTGCTCTGGCGGCCCGCGTTCTTTGGCGCGAAACCGGAGCAGGTGATCAAGGGCGGCGTCATCGCCTGGGCGCAGATGGGTGATCCGAACGCGAGCATCCCTACGCCGCAACCCGTCTTCATGCGCCCGATGTTCGGTGCCTTCGGCCATGCGCCCGGAGCGATCTCCATCGCGTTCGTCAGCCAGCTGTGCAAGTCGGAGGGCGTCGCCGCCGGCTACGGTCTGACCAAGCGCGTCGAGGCGGTGCGCGGTTGTCGTTCGCTCGGCAAGAAGGACCTCAAGTGGAACGACGCCATGCCGGTGATCACCGTCGATCCCGAGACCTACGCCGTCACCGCCGACGGCGAGGCGCTCGTGTGCGAGCCGGCCAAGGTCCTGCCGCTGGCCCAGCGGTATTCCCTCTTCTGACCGTGTCGGACTGGCTCCTCTGGCAGCTCGCGGATTCGGCGTTCCCGACCGGCGGCTTCGCGCATTCCGGTGGATCGGAAGCCGCGTGGCAGCATGGCGAGCTGCGCGGCCGCGCGGACCTGGCATCGTTCCTCGAAGCCGGCCTCGGCCAGCTGGGCCGGGCCTCGTTGCCGTTCGTGGAAACCGCCCATCGCGAACCGGACCGGCTCGGCGCGCTGGACCGCTTGTGCGACGCCTTCACCTCGAACCACGTCGCCAACCGCGCCAGCCGGCTCCAGGGCCAGGCCCTGCTCGCGTCGGCCGAACGCATCTTCCCGGGCGGTCCGCTCCGACGCCTGCGCGAGCCGTCGCACCAGCCGCCGTGCGGACACCTCGCGCCGGTCTTCGGCGCCGTGATGGGCGCGCTCGGACTCGACGGCCCGGCGACGGCGCGGATGTTCTTCTTCCAACATCTGCGCGGCCTCCTCGCCGGCGTGGTGCGGCTCGGCATCGTCGGACCGATGGAGGCGCAGTCGTTGCAGCACCGTTTGGCCCCACGTGCGGAAGAGGTGCTGGCGCGCTGCGCAGGGCTGTCGGTCGACGACATCGCCCAGACCTCGCCGCTGCTCGACATCTGGCAAGGCGCGCAGGATCGCCTCTATTCGCGGCTTTTCCAGAGCTGAGCGGAGTCCGACGGATCCGGCGGTCGCCATTTGGTCGATCTGGCCAGGATTCGCCACCGGCTCGGTGGCTGGTCCGGCGCAACCAGGGTATCTGATGCCGCGATAGAGCGGTTTGCGGCGCGATCCCAGCCCGGAGGCCGGTCGCGGGTCGTCGCGGCAGGCTAAGTGCTCCCGCCGGAGTCGTTGGCCGGTAACCCTACTTGGAGGTCGCGCCTGCCCCCGCTTTGGATCGGTGGAGCGCTGGGGACGGGGAGCACCGTGGCCGTCGCCTTGTTCTTCACGGTCCGCGGTTGGGAGGACCGGGAATCGGCCCAACGGGCGGCAGAGATCGCGCGCGAGCAGGTCGCGCGGTTGGAGGTGAGGATGCTCCGGTCGACCGAGGTGCTGCATTCCATCGCGGCGTTGCACGCGGCGAGCGGCGAGCT
>CANGMH010000065.1 GCA_947454005.1 Verrucomicrobiota bacterium | reverse complement strand
AGCAGGCCCTGCCGCACAAGGAACTCCTCGATCGTGCATGGCGGCTCGACCGGCAGTTCACGTCCGTTGGCGACGATGGTCATCGCCGGCAGTCTGCCTGGGCCGGTCCTCGCGTCCAAGCCGGACGATCGCCCTCCGGGGCGCTCGTGGGACCGCTGCCGAAGTCCTTCATCGTCGGCCGGTTTTCGGTTTCCTCGCGGTGCCGGCCTTCCGCACACTCGGCGCCATGACCATCAACGTCGGCATCGTCGGCACGGGATTCATGGCGGTGGCGCATCTCAAGGCCTATGCGCAGGTCCCGGGCGTGCGCATCGCGGCGCTCTGCAATCCCAGCGGCCGCAACCTCGACGGCGATTTCTCCAACGTCGCCGGCAACGTCGGCGACGGCGCGGCGTTCCGCTTGGACATGACCGGCGTCAAGGCATACCGCGATCCGGCCGCCCTCTTCGCCGATCCGGAGATCCATCTGGTCGACATCACCACGCCGACGAGGACGCATGAGGCGCTGGCGGTCGCGGCGTTGGCGGCGGGCAAGCACGTGCTGGTCGAGAAGCCGGTCGCCGGCACCGGTGCCGAGGCGCGCCGGGTCGCCGCGGCGGCGGAGGAGGCGGCGAAGCGCGGGATCTTCCTGATGCCGGCGATGTGCCTCCGCTTCTGGCCCGAGTGGGCGTGGGTGAAGCAGGCGATCGCCGAAGGCCGCCACGGCAAGGTGCTCAGCGCCCGGTTCCGCCGGGTCGCGCAACCGCCTGCCTGGGGCCACGGCCATTTCCTCGACGGCGCGACCTCGGGCGGCGCGCTGCTCGACCTGCACATCCACGACGTGGATTTCGTGCGGTATTGCTTCGGCGCGCCCCGGTCCGTGTTCGCCTCGGGGCACACCAAGGTCAGCGGGGCGATCGACCACGTGCTGGCGGTCTACCAGGTCGAAGGCGGCGCGACGGTCAGCGCCGAGGGCAGCTGGGCGATGAGCGACGGGTTCGGCTTCAACATGGCCTACACGGTGAACTTCGAGCGGGCCACGGTCGACTACGACATCGCCCGCGGCACCGATGCGCTGAAGTTGTTCGCTCCCGGACAACCGGCCGAGGTGCTCCGGCCGCCGGGCGGCGACGGCTACATCGGCGAACTGGCGCATCTGGCGGAATGCATCCGCACCGGCCGGGCACCGAGCGTGGTGACGGCCGTGGACGGCGCCGAGGCCGTCGCGCTTTGCGAGGCCGAGGCGGCTTCGATCCGTTCGGGTAAGATCGTCGTCCTCGCCTGACCCGCCATGGAACTCCGCTCCGGTCACCGGCCGCGTCGCCGGCTCACGCACGCCGTGTTCGATTGGGACGGCACGTTGTCCTTGATCCGCGCCGGTTGGGCCGAGGTGATGCTGGACCAATGGATGGACCTTCTGCCCCCGTTGCCCGACGAGACCGCCGAGGCCCGACGGCTCAAGGCGCACGACGATATCTGGGGCCTGAACGGCAAACCCTCCATCCACCAGGCGGCGCGGTTGTCCGAGCGCATCCGCGAACGGGGCGGGGCCGTCCGCGATGCCCAGGAACTGGAGCACGGATATCAGCGGAGACTCGGCGAAGTGGTCGGCGGACGGATCGCGGCCATCCGCTCCGGAGCGGCGTCGCGCGAAGACTGGCTGGTGACCGGCGCGCGGGCGGTGGTGGAGGCGCTGGCGGACCGCGGGCTGGTGCTGCATGTCGTGAGCGGGACGCAACGGCGGTTCGTGGCGGACGAGGCGGAGGTGCTCGGGATGTCGCGGTATCTCGGCGGCCGCATCCACGGCCCGGTGGACGCGACGGACACGGCCTACTCGAAACGCGGGGTGATCGACGCCATCCTCCTCGAGCACGGCATCACCGGCGACGAGATGGTGGCGTTCGGCGACGGGCACGTCGAGATCGAGCAGAGCAAGGCGGTCGGCGCCCTGGCGGTCGCCGTGGCGACGGACGAATCGGTCTTCCATTCCGGCCGCACCGATGCCGCCAAGCGGGACCGCCTCATGGGAGTCGGCGCCGATCTGTGCATCCCGGATTTCCGGGACCTCGGTCCGCTTCTGGAAGCGTTGGGAGTGGCATGATCCGTCCGGACGACCGGTGCTTCCGTGCCGCGGCGGGCGAGGCTTCCTGCGATCGGGATCGTTTTGCCGTTGTACCGGCCTTTTGGCGCGTGGTTCTTTAGCGGCAACACATGGAACCATCCGACCAGACCCCGCTCTCGGCCGCTCCGGAGCCGCCCGCGGCCTCCACCTCGGGGCGGCTGCTCTCGCTCGATGCCCTGCGCGGGTTCGACATGTTCTGGATCATGGGCGCCGATTCCCTCGGGCCGGCGCTCGCGGCGATCAAGGGCGGTCCGGTGCTGCATGCCGTCGCGGAGCAGCTGGACCACGTGGCCTGGAGGGGGTTCCACTTCGAGGACCTGATCTTCCCGATGTTCGTGTTCATCGCCGGGGTCTCGCTCGTCTTCTCGCTCGGCAAGATCATCCCGCGGCACGGCAAGGACGCCGCGTTCACCCGGGTGCTGAAGCGGGCGGTGATGCTCTACGTGCTCGGTCTCTTCTATTACGGCGGGTTCTCCACGCCGTTCTCGCAGATCCGGCTCCTGGGCGTGCTGCAGCGGATCGCCATCTGCTACGGGGTGACCGGGTTCCTGTTCATCTTCTTCCGGCCGCGGACCCTGGTCGGGATCGCGGTGTCGGTGCTGCTCGGTTATTGGGCGTTGTTGGCGTTGGTGCCGGTGCCGGGCCTGGGTGTCGCGGGCTTCGAGGAGGGGAAGAACATCGTGAACTGGTTCGACTCCCGGTTCCTGCCCCTGCGGAAATGGGACGGGGACCACGACCCCGAGGGCGTCCTGAGCACGTTGCCGGCGGTGGTGTCGTGCCTCTTGGGGGTCTTCGCCGGGATCTTCTTGCGCGACTCGAAGCGGACCCCGTCCGAGAAGGCGGTCCATCTGGCCGGGGCCGGCGTCGCCCTGCTGGTGCTCGGGTATTCCTGGGGCGCCTTCTTCCCCATCATCAAGAAGCTGTGGACCTCGCCGTTCGTGCTGGTCGCGGGCGGCTGGAGCGCGCTGCTCCTGGCCACGTTCTACTACCTCATCGACGTGAAGGGCTGGCAGCGATGGTGCCGACCGTTCGTCTGGGTGGGGCTCAACTCCATCACGGTCTATCTCGCGGGCAATCTCATCGATTTCGAGCAGCTCGCATCGCGCCTGGTCGGCGGGAACATGGGCGCCCTTCTCGACACGGTGGTGGCCAAGGGCCTCGGGACCCTGTTGGTCTCGTTGCTGAGCATCGGCGCCGTCTTCGGACTCGCCCGCTTCCTCCATCACCGCAGGATCTATCTGCGGCTCTGAACCTCCTTCCCCACAGACCATGCCCTACAAGTTCGAGACCGGCGGCTATCGGCGGCCGCGCGACCGCCGCGAAGGCGGAAAAGCCCGGGAGAACGAATCGGTCCTGCCCGACCGCTTCCTGTCGGTGGACGCGCTGCGCGGCTTCGACATGTCCTGGATCGTCGGCGCGAGCTTCTTGGTCACCGCGCTCGACCGGTGGGCGAGCAATCCGCTGCTGGCCTCGGTCCGAGGGCAGCTTTCCCACGTGGCCTGGGAAGGGTTCGCGTTCTATGACCTGATCTTCCCGCTGTTCGTCTTCATCGTCGGCGTGTCGGCGGCGTTCTCGATCCGCAAGACGGTCGCGAAGCACGGGAAGATGACCGCGGCGAAGCGCGTGCTGACGCGCGGCGCGCTGCTCTATGTCGTCGGATTGTTCTACTCCGGCGGGTTCCACGGAACCCCGTTCGTGCCGCCGGGCGGAGGCGAAGCCACCGCGTCCGAGCTCTTCCGGCACCTGCTCGACAACACCCGGATGCTCGGGGTGCTCAACCGCATCGCCTTGGCGTACACGGCGACCGGGCTTCTCTTCCTCCTTCTTCCGGTCCGTGCCCTCTGGGGTGTCTGCGCGGCGATCCTGCTGGGATATTGGGGCATCATGGCCCGGGTGCCGGTCCGGGACATCCAACTCAGCACAGAAGGCCTGGCGAAAGCCGCCGAACGTTCGGGCGAGACGAACGCGATGAAGCTGTATCTTTCGACGGAGGACACCGTCATCGGCCAATACGAACCCGGCCTCAACGTCGCGAACCACTTCGATTTCCGGTACCTGCCCGGCAAGCTCTACGACAAGTACTACGACCCGGAAGGCATCCTGAGCACGATCCCGGCGGTCGCGACCTGTCTCTTGGGGCTCTTCGCGGGAACGTTGCTCCTGAGGGAGGACATGCCGCCGACCGGCAAGACCATCTTGTTGCTGACCTTCGGGTTCTTGCTGATGGCTGTGGGTTATCTCTGGGGGTTCCAGTTCCCGGTCGTGAAGAAGCTCTGGACGTCGTCGTTCGTGCTGGTGGCCGGCGGCTACAGCATGATCCTGCTCGGCGTGTTCCATCAGGTGGTGGATGTCTGGGAGAAGACCGCCTGGTGCCGGCCGTTCGTCTGGGTCGGGTCCAACGCCCTCGCGATCTATCTGGCCGCCCAGATCCTGAACTACCGCAAGGTCGCGGAACGATTCGTCGGCGGACCGGTCCGCGGGCATCTCGGAGGCTTCGGCGAGGTGTTGTTCGCCTTCGTCGCACTCGGGGTGATGCTCTGGTTCGCCCGGACGCTCTATAAGCAGCGGATCTTCCTGCGTCTCTGACCCGCATCGTACTCGGGTTGCTCGCCTTGCACCGTGCGCCGTGGCTGAATCCGGTCCCGGTCCGGCTACGACGAGGCCGTCCCGATCTCCATGACGGTCTCCATCCAAGGCCTGACCAAGAGTTTCGGCATCACGGCCGTGCTCAAAGGCGTCTCCTTGGAGATCGCCGATGGCGAGCTGTCCTTCCTGCTCGGCCCGAGCGGCTGCGGGAAGACCACCTTGCTCCGGATCCTGGCGGGCTTCCACCGGCCGGACGCGGGCGAGGTCTTCTTCGGCGGACGGCGGATGGACGGGGTGCCGCCGCATCGACGCAACGTCGGCATGGTCTTCCAGAACTTCGCGCTCTGGCCGCACATGACGGCGGGACAGAACGTCGCCTACGGCCTCGATGTGCGCGGCGTCGACGGGGCTGAGAAGAAGCGCCGCGTCCAGGAAGCGCTCGGGACGGTCCGCATGGACGGTCTGGCCGACCGGACGCCCGACCAGCTTTCCGGCGGGCAACAGCAGCGCGTGGCCCTGGCGCGGGCGCTGGTCCTCCGGCCCGACGTCCTCCTGCTCGACGAGCCGCTCTCGGACCTCGACGCCTGCCTCCGGTCGGAGCTGCGCGACGAGATCCGGCGCATCCACGGCGAGACCCGGATCACCACCCTGTACGTCACCCACGACCAGGAGGAAGCGTTGTCCTTGGCCGACCGGATGGCGGTGATGCTCGACGGCCGGATCGAGCAGACCGGGGAGCCTAGGTCGGTCTACCGGCGACCGGTGAACCGGTCCGTCGCCGATTCCTTGGGCGAGACGAACTGGGTCGAAGGCGAGGTCGAGACCGCGACCGAGGGGGCGCTCGTGGTCCGTTCACGGCTCGGCAGGTTCGACGTCCTTCCGAGGCCCGGGCTCGTCCCCGGGGCCGCGGTCTGGCTCGGTGCGAGGCCCGCGGCGGTCCGGATCGGTCCCGCCGCGGGCAACGCCTTCGCTTGCCGGCTCCGCCAGGTGAGCTTCCTCGGCGGGGCGGAGGCCTTGGTCCTGTCCGCGGCGGACGGCCTGTCCGTCAAGGCGATCGTCCCGGGTTCGTCCTGCGTGCCGGCCGTCGGCACCGACCTGGTGGCGTTCGTGCATCCCGAGGACCTGCTCGTGCTGCCGCGCTGATCCCTGAGCGGTCGTCCCGGGACCGGGCCACGTCGGTCGGGGAACGGTGACGTTCTCGTCTGTAAGTTCACATCTGAGAACAACGAAGTCCCCTGCCTCCCGCCCATCGCCGATACCAGGGCGCTGTCCCGTCCCGCCCGGGCCCGGTCCGCGGATTTCTGGAAATATCTTTGAGCCGAATCCGGCCCGGGATGTCTCACCCCGCAGAAGCAAGGAGCGCGGAAAAGTTGGCCGCGCACTTGCTCAAGAAGGGGCAAGAATCCTCAACACCTCACGCCATGATGACACTTGTGAAGTCTCTCCGCAGGGCGAAGTCCTCCTCCGTCCTCCACGGCCGTCGCCGGACCATCCTCCCCGTCCCGTCCCGCCGGCGGGCAACCGCACCGGTGGCGCCCGTCGCCGATGCCGGGCCGGTGGCGCCTCCTGGACTGACGCTCGTGGCGGCAGATCCGGCCCCGCCGGTCGCCGCGGCGCGGGAGGGAGGGCAGGGCCTGTCCCGTGACGGCGACATGAACCTGCGGCTGTATCTCCGCGAGATCAGCGAGACCCCGCTGCTCACGCTGCCCGAGGAGACCGCGTTGGCGAAGCGCATCCATAAGGGCGATGCCGCCGCCCGGGAACATATGATCAAGGCCAACCTCCGGTTGGTCGTGAAGATCGCCAAGGACTACGACGGCATGGGGTTGCCACTCCTTGATATGATCAACGAAGGCAACATGGGCCTGATGCGCGCGGTCGACCGCTTCGATCCGGCCAAGGGCGCCAAGCTCTCCACCTATGCCGCTTGGTGGATCAAGCAATCCATCAAGCGGGCCTTGGCCAACCAAGGGAAGACCATCCGGCTGCCGGTGCATCTCGTGGACCGCGTCGCCAAGATCCGACGGGTCGGGATGCGCCTCCACGAGGAGCTGGGGCGCGAGGCGACCGATGCCGAGATCGCCGAGGAGATGGGCATGACGCGCGAGCGGGTCACGGAGCTCATCACCGCCAGCTATCGCCCCGCCTCGCTCGACGCGCCGATCGGCGACGAGGAGGACACCCGGTTCTCCGACATCGTGAAGGACGACAACGTCGCCACCGCCTACGAACAGCTCGATCAGAACACCCGCCACGACATGGTCCTGGAGATGGTCGGCCGGCTCGATGCCCGCGAGGTGACGATCATCCGGGAACGATTCGGTATCGGCGGTCGCACGGAGAAGACGCTCGAGGAGATCGGCCAGAAATTCGGCGTGACCCGCGAACGCATCCGGCAGTTGGAGGCGGCCGCGTTGCTCAAGCTGCGGAAACTCGTGGAACGGCGCGAGGCCGAGGTCGACCTCGACCTGGTGCCGTTCCTCCAGGCCGCCTGAATCTGGAGCGGACGAAGTCGGGGCCTTCTCCGTTGGCCACCGCGCCGCGGGACCGGTCTCCGCAGAAGCCGGATGGATGGATTTTTCGGTCCTTCGGGCGGGACTTTTCTGCGTTGTCGCTGGATGGGCCGTCCCGGCCGGCCGGTTCCGGGAGGTCACCGGGTCCGACCGGTCCGTCAAGAACGTTGGACCCGGGCCCGCGGACCCGGGAATGTCCCGCGCATGACGACGCTGTTCATCGCCACGGGCAACGGTCACAAGGTCCAAGAGATCCGCGCCCTGCTGGGCGGCGAATATGTCGTGCTCTCCCAACGGGACACCGAGGTCCGCTTGGAGCCCGAGGAGATCGGCTCGACCTTCGCCGAGAACGCCGGGATCAAGTCGGTGACTTGGGCGTCCTACTTGGCGATGGACGAGTGCGGTCTCGGCGCCGACTTCGTGCTGGCCGACGACTCCGGGCTGGAAGTGGATGCCCTCGGTGGCGCTCCCGGCGTGCATTCGGCCCGGTTCGCGGCGCTGGACGACGGTCGCAAGGGCAACTCGCCCGACGCCGAGAACAACGCGAAGTTGATGCGCCTGCTGTCGGCGGTCCCCGAGGACCGTCGGACCGCGCGCTTCCGCTGCGTGCTCGCCCTCACTCCGGTCACCCCGGGTCTCACCCCGGACGAACTGGCGGACGCGACGCGTTGCTTCGAGGGCGCCTGTGAAGGGCGCATCGCGACGGGCGCGGCGGGGCAGGGCGGCTTCGGCTACGATCCGCTGTTCGTGCCGGACGGATATCCGGCGTCGTTCGCGGAGCTCGGCGAGGCGGTGAAGAACCAGCTGAGCCACCGGGCGAAGGCCTTGGCGAAGCTCCGTTCCTATCTCGATTCGCGACCGCAAGAACCTACGCGTTGATGCTGCCGGACTCCTCGTGGGCCGCTGTCCATCACGGTGTGTGGCGGACGCCTTTTAACCGCTGAAATGACGGTTGTGCCGTGCGAGCCGCCGGTCCGAAGCTGCCGCGGCATGAGCACGTCCGTCGCCGTCCACATCCATCCGAGCCGGTTTCCTCATGCGGTGGCGGAGAGCTTCGCCCGGTCGCTGCGCGCGCGGCAGATGCACCATGCCTTCCATTACGGGACGCCCAAACAGACGTTGCGCTGGCTCCGCGTGCACGAGGCCTTTTCACCAGCCCGCCGGGATCCGGGCTGCCAGGCCGCCTACGGTTCCGCTGCGGACGCCGCGGTCGGGGCGATGGCCGGGGCCGGAGCCGTGGATGTCATCGGCCTGGGCTGCGGCGGCGGGCAGAAGGAAACCGGCTTGCTCCGAGCCTTGCTGACGGCGGATCCGACGCTCCCGGTCCGTTACGTGCCGGCCGATACCGGCGTGGGGCTGGCCCTGGTGTCGCGGGACGCGGCGCTCGCCGCAGGTGTGGCGTCCGGGGCGTGCGCGCCCCTCGTGCTGGACCTGGCGACGGCGGAGGATTGGGACGCCGCGGTCGCCGACGTGTTGCCGGGAAGGCGCCGCCGTCTGGTTACATTCTTCGGCATGTTGCCGAACTTCCTCCCCGGGGAAGTCCTCTCCCGCCTGGGCGGCTTGCTCGCGCCGGGCGACCGGTTGCTCGTGAGCGCGAACCTCGCCCCGGGCGAAGTCTACGAGGCCGGCGTCGCGCGCATCCTCCCGCTCTACGACAACGAGCCGACCCGCGAATGGCTGCTCGGCGTGCTGCTGGACATCGGCGTCGAGCGCGACGACGGCATCGTGGAGGTCCGCGTGGCGTCCTGTCCCGAGGGCTCGGGGTTGCTGCGGGTCGAGGCGACGTTCCGCTTCGTGCGCGAGCGGCAGCTGACCGTCGAAGGCGAGCCGTTCCGGTTCGAGGAGGGCGAGCGTTTCCGCTTGTTCTACTCCTACCGGCACACGGTCGACCGGGTGGCCGCGCAGTTGGCATCGCACGGCATCGCGGTCGACGGCTCCTGGATCAATCCGGCCGGAGACGAAGGCGTGTTCCTCGCCCGCCGTATGTGAAGGGGCGCGGCAAGCGCACCGCACCGACCCCGGTCAATCCACATCGCATTCGGCGAGGCGCCGGCGATAGACCGTCCGCGCGTGCTCGTAGGCGGCCTTGGCCTGGCCGATCTCTTCGCCCTTCATGAAGCGCTCCTTCTGCGACCAGCACTGGTCCACGCTCTTGAGGCACCATTCCAGGCTGCGGCGCGAGGCGCGGACAGGCTTGCCGCCGACCTCGATGAAGACGGGATTCGTGTGGGAGCTCGGCAGGATGCGGAAGGCGTACCAGCCCGAGCGCTTGACCTCGTGGTCGAAGGCGATGTCGCGGAACGTGCCGTCGGCGCGCAGCGTGGTCCTGGCCACGGCGACGCCGTTCTCGACGAGCTCGACCGGGACCTCGCGGGTGCCGTCGATCCGCGCGCGCTCGATGTGCCAGTAGGGATGCTCGGTGAACTTGCGCTTCTTGATGTCGCCTTCCGGCCGTTCGTCGAGGCGCGCGGCGGCACGGACGCGGAACGCCACGGTCCTGCCCGACGCCAGCTTCAACTCGCTGCCGTTCTCGCCCATCGCGACCTGGTCCGCCTTGAAGTCCATGAGGTGGCTGCGCCCGTCGCCGACGTAGTTGCGGCCGGCGCGGATGCCTTCGCACCAGTCCTCGTAGGTCCAGCGGGCGGGCAGCTTGACGTAGCTGCGGCCGAGGCCGACCCGCTCGCTGTAGATGCAGGGGAAATCGGTCTCGCCGCTGATGCGCGTGCGGAAGCCGGCGTTCAGCGTCTGGTACCAGATGTTCAGCTCCCACGGATAGGGCGTGTCGACGGTCGAGATGAAATCCACCGCGGGCGTCGGCGTGCCGTCGGCACCGGGCAGCTCGTGGGTGACGTCGACGATGTACTCGTTGGCGCCGATGCCGTTGAACGGCGGGACGGTGTAGTTCGGCAGCGCCGTCGAATCCATGTCCAGCCCCCAGCCGCTGTGCGCCGGTCCGACGAGCGCGCCCTGGCGCTTGGCCCAGCGGAGCGTGTTGAGACCGAGCTTCGGCCAATGGTCTTTCGACGTGCCGCCCGGATAGATCTCCTCCTTCAACCGCAGCAGGCAGAGGTGCCCGGAATCGTGCGAACCGAACCCGCTCACCTCGACGTCGTAGCGGAGGATCCACGGCCACCGCGAGACAAGGTCGTCCTTCCCGGTGAAGAACTGCTTCTGGTAGTCGAAGCACGGCCCCCACGTGAGGTTCGCGCCGACCTTGAGGTCCTCGCCGAGCACGTGGCGCATCATGTCGTCGGCGTGCACGCCCTCGGTCGGCTTGGTGTAGTGGGCGCAACCGGCGGCGTGGATGTGGTGGTCGCCCGAGATCCAGCCGAGCTTCGCGGGATCGATCCAGCGCTCGACCTGGAAGCTCCAATCGGCCGGTCCGGCGCCGACCACGAGCTCGCGGGTCCGGGGGACCGATTCCGGCCCGCGCTCGAAGACGACGGTGTACCGGCCTTCCGGGAGCCGAAGCGTCTCGCCATCGGCGCGATAGACCTGGCGATGGAAGAAGAAGTCCGGCGCGAGCCGCTTGGCCGGCGCGGGGAAGACGTGGCCCTGGGCGTCGGTGATGGTGAACGCCGCGGTGGTCGGCGCGCCGTTCTCGTCGCGCACCTTCAACGTGACCGGGCGCGCCGGGGCGGCGTCGAACAGCACGTCGGCCTCGCTGCGGAACCCGAGGTCCTGCGTGCCTTGCCCGACATCGAACGACACCTTGGCCTCGCGCTTCCCGGCGTCGCGCGAATAGAGCTGGATCAACCGGTATTCCACCTCCAGGCCGCCGAGCGCGGGGAGCAACGGCTGGCCCTTCACCATCTCCAGCTGCAGCCAGCGGTCCTGCACCTTGTCGGAGGGGGAATTGTACAGGCGCTCGGCCTGCGGGCTGGCGGCGCGGAGCTCCGCGGTGGTTCCGGATTGGTTGTGGACCTTCACGAGGAAGGTCTTCCAGCCGGCCTCGAGCAAGGCCGGCTGCGCGTCGCCGCGGGCGACCTTCACGCGCATCTCGGGGTTGATGTGGACCGCGAAGAGCACCTGGGGATCCAGCACCGACTGGATCCGCGCGCCGGCGAGAGCGGGGTCGGTCTCGGCGAGCGCGCGGTCGAGGGCCTGCATCTGCCCCGCGCTGAGGGGCGAACCGGCGTGCTCGAGCGCCTGGGCCACGCGCCGCACCTGGGCGGCGAAGGGTTGGAGCTCCTTCACGGTGATGACCGGCACCTCGCACCACGCGCCTCCGGCGGTGGCGATGCTCGTGATCAGGCACAGGAGGGTCGGAGAAGTTCTCATGGGATCGGCGACGAGCGTGCCAGCAGCGGCGCGGGCAGGGAAAGCTTTCGCGTCGAGGCGGGGGAATCCGGTCTCAGGTTTCAAGTCTCAGGTCCAAGGTCCAAGGTCCGCCTTCGATGCGGCTTTCCCGGGAAGCCGGTGGCCGGTACTAGGTCCCCGTGCGAACGGAAACATCGGAGGTCCGCAGGATCTGGGTCACCGGGGCCGGCGGCCTTATCGGGAACCAGTTGGTCGCCGGTGCGCCGGCCTGGGCCCCGGGACGCGAGGTGGTGCCGTTGAACCGGGCCGAGCTGGACCTGGAGGACTTCACGGCGGTGGGGGCGCGTTTCCGGCGGGATTTGCCCGACGCGGTGATCCATTGCGCGGCATCGAGCCGGTCGCCGGTCTGCCAGGCCGATCCGGTCGGCGCGCGCCGGAGCAACGTCGAGGTGACGCGGCATCTCGCCGGACTGGCGGCAGGGATCCCGTTCGTCTTCTTTTCCACCGACCTCGTGTTCGACGGCCGGAAGGGCGGCTACGTCGAGGACGATCCGGTCGGACCGTTGAGCGTGTACGCCGAGACGAAGGTGGAGGCGGAAGCCTGCGTGCGGGAGCATCCGCGGCACCTGATCGTCCGGACCTCGCTCAACCACGGCCCCTCGCCGAGCGGGGTGCGCGGATTCGACGAAGAGCTCGCCGCCGCGTGGCGGGCCGGTCGGGAGACGACGCTGTTCGACGACGAGTTCCGATGCCCGATCGCCGCCGCGGACACGGCGCGCATCGTCTGGGAACTGCTGCTGGGCGGCGCGCGCGGGACCTTCCACGTCGCCGGCGGCGAACGCTTGTCGCGCTGGGAGATCGGACGCCGTGTCGCCGAGGCCCGTCCGGAGCTGTCGCCGCGGATCGCCGCGGCTTCGTTGCGGTCCTACATCGGCGCGCCGCGCCCGGCCGACGTCTCGCTCGATTGCGGCAAGGCCGAACGCTTCCTTGGGCGACCGATGCCGAAGTTCGTCGTCGCCCGTCCACCGGCCCGCTGATGCGCCTCCGACACGGCCCCGCACCGATGCCAGAAGACACGCCGCCATCGACCGGACGTCCGTACCGCGGACGTCTCGCGCCCTCGCCGACCGGGCTGATGCACCTCGGCCACGCGCGGACGTTCTGGACGGCCCACGAGCGGGCGGTCGCGGCGGGAGGGACGCTCGTCCTGCGCAACGAGGACCTCGATCGCGACCGGGCCCGCCCGGAGTTCGTCGCCGCCTTCCTGGAGGATCTGCGATGGTTCGGATGCCGCTGGCAGGAAGGACCGGACGTGGGCGGACCGTGCGGACCGTATTCCCAGAGCGAGCGCATGGAGCTCTACCGCGAGGCGTTCGAGAAGCTGCGGGCGCAAGGGGCGGTCTTCCCTTGCACCTGCTCGCGCAAGGAGATCCTCGCGTCGCTCGGCGCGCCGCATCCGGGCGAGGAAGAACCGGTGTACCCCGGGATGTGCCGCGGACGGAAGTCCTCCGATGACCTTCGCGGCGCCAAGGTCTCGTGGCGCTTCCGCGTGCCGGACGGCGAGACGGTCGCGTTCGTCGACGGGCACCACGGTCCGCAGGCGGCGGTCGCGGGCCGGGACCTCGGCGATTTCGTGGTGTGGCGCCATGACGACCTGCCGAGCTACCAGCTCGCGTGCGTGGTGGACGACGCCGCGATGGGCATCACCGAGGTCGTTCGCGGCGCGGACCTGTTGCTCTCGACGGCGCGGCAGATCCTGCTGTACCGCGCTCTCGGATGCGTCCCTCCGGCGTTCTTCCATTGTCCGCTCGTGACCGATGAGCGCGGCGTGCGTCTCGCCAAGCGCCACGACGCGCTAGGCCTCCGAGCATTGCGCGCGAGCGGTGCCGAGCCCGGGGAGTTGCGCCGGGGGACGGCTTTCGCGGCCGCCGCGGCGACGATGGCGGGCAGCGCTTGGTAGGTCGCCGGGATCCATGCCGCGCCCGGTCGCCGCGCCCTGGAGTGCCGATGGCCGGCCCGGTGGTCCGACCGAGCGCTTGACGGCCCGCGCCCTGTTCCGCACAACGCGCGCCGCATGACACCCGTCACGGTCGCCGAGATCGAAGCCGCCATCCGGAACGTCCCCGATTTCCCGAAGCCGGGGATCCAGTTCAAGGACATCACGCCCGTCCTCGCCGACGGCCGGCTGTTCCGCGGCGTGATCGAACAGATGCTGGCCGGCGTGACGCCGGGCAGCGTCGACAAGATCGTCGGCATCGACGCGCGCGGCTTCATCTTCGGCGCGGCGGCCGCGGTCCAGCTGGGCGTCGGTTTCGTGCCGGTCCGCAAGAAGGGCAAGCTGCCCTGGGCCACGCACGAGCAGAGCTACGACCTCGAATACGGCTCGAACACCGTCGCCATCCACGTGGACGCCGTGAAACCGGGCGAACGGGTGCTGCTGCTCGATGATCTGCTGGCCACGGGAGGCACCGCGGCGGCGGCGATGAACCTGCTGGAACGCCTCGGCGCACAGGTCGTCGGCGTCACCTTCCTGATCGAGCTCAAGTTCCTCCAGGGCCGCGCCCGGCTCGAAGGGCATCCGGTGCGCTCGCTGATCTCCTACTGATGACCGAGGGCCGGCTGCTTCCTGCGGTCCGCGTCACTCCGCCACGCCCCAGAGCTTGGCGAGCAGGCGTTCCATCGCCGGGTCGTGGCGCTTCAGCTCGGCGCGGTCGAACGGGAAGAAATCGTTCCGCGAGAAGTACGCCTCGGTCTGCTCGGCGAAGTGCTCCTTCTCGTCGGTCATCGCGTAGGCCTGCTCCACGGTGTCGGGCCGGCCGTTGCCGAGCCGGCGCCGGACGCGGTCGTAGCGCTTCGATGCCTTGGCCTCGGCGTAGGCAGCGAGGATCCCCGGATGACCGAAGCCGAGCACCCGGTCGTGATAGCCGTGCGCCAGCTCGTGCAGCATGAAGTTCGGCATGCGGTCCATCTCCTTGGCGAAGTCGCGGACATCGCTGACCTCGACCCCCTTGGCCATCGCCGGATCGCGGCCGTGCTCGCGGAGCCAATCCGCGCCAGGATGGTATTCGGCCCGGCCGCCTTCGCCGGGATGCTCGGGGGAGAACCACAACGGGATTTCCCGCAACCGGGCCACGGCCGGCATGGGGACGACTTGGACGATCTCCACGAGCTGCTTGCGGAGGAGCGGCATCATCGCCTCGACGTCGGCCGCCTGATCGGCGATCAACCGTTCGCTCAGGTGGATCGTCCAGCCTTCGACGTCGCGGGTCTGGTAGCGCCAAGGGCCGGCGTCGAGCCGCTTCGCCATCCCTTTTCCCGGGGCATCGCCGGCGGTCGCGGTCGCCGCCAGAACGAAGGCCGAGAGCAATCCGAGCAGGAGCCTTTCCATCCCCGACGATGGTCACCGGGAACGGCCGGGCGCCAGCCTACTTCAAGGGCATGCCGGGCTCGGGCTTGCCGTTGGTGGTGAGGATCTGGAAGTGATGGACGCCGGCGGCGAGCGGATGGTCGCTGGTCCAGACCGTCTTGAGGTCGCGCGTGACCTCGACCATCGAGATGCCTTGGTTCGCCGCGTGGCTGCCGACCACGGTGTTGCCGTTGGCGAGCCGCTGCGAACCGCACGGATCCTTGAAGAGCCCGCCGACGTCCTCGTTCCGCACCGCCCAGACGATCGCTCCGGTGGTGTCGAACTCCACGACCTTGTTGCCGTGGGTCAGGGAGGAGAGGGTGTTGCCGTTGTCGAGGCGGATGGCGGTGAAGGGCCAGTTCTCCGCCTTGCGCCCGCCGATGGCGTCGAGGTCGGTGCGGATGGTCCGGACGACCTTTCCTTCCGGCGTGTATTCCTTCACCGCGAAGGCGAGCAGGTGCGGCACGAGGTAGTTGCCGCCGCGGAGCTGGCGCGCCATGCGGGTCTGCATGTGCGTGTTGTCCGTCTCCGGCTGCAGCGGCACGTCGAGCACGATCTTGCCCTGCGGGTCGACCTCGAGCAGGCGAGGACGCGACCCGAGCTCGGTGACGAGCGTGTTGCCGTTGTAGAGGCGCTGCGTGGT
>CANGMH010000064.1 GCA_947454005.1 Verrucomicrobiota bacterium | reverse complement strand
TCGACGGAGCTGCTCTCGGTGCAGGTTCCGGCTCCTCCGACCTCAAAGGCCGCGTGAAGTACGCCATCAACACCGGAAACGTCGGCACCGTCCACCTCTACATCGCCCACAAGTAAATCGGCGACCGAAACCTTCCGGGCGACCGCGCACGGCGCAACGCACCCAACTTCCGTGCGCGGTCCCCGGATCCGAGACAACCGCCCTCTTCCGACCATCTGATCTAAGCCATGAAAACCCTCCGCGTCTCTCTCTCCGGCCGCCGCGGCTTCACCTTGGTCGAGATGATCGGCGTGCTCGCGGTCATCGCGGTCCTGACCGGCCTGCTCATCCCCCGCGTGTTCTCGGCCATCGGCCAGTCCCGCATCAACACGACCGCCCTCGGTTACAACTCCCTCAAGTCCGCTTCGCTGATGTACTTCGGCAAGTACGGCACCTTCGCCGACACGAACGGTTCCGCTTCCGGAACCCATTCCGAGAGCTGGGACGATGGCGTGCTCCTCGCGGAGGGCCTCATCGAGAAGAAGTTCGAGACCCAGCTCGCCACCAACACCCACGTGCATCTCGTCCCCTGTCGGATCTCCGCGACCGTCGGGGCGGTGGCAGACGGCTGCTATGACCTCGCCGGCGACGGCTCCAACACCGTGGTCGGCACCAGCGTCGTGGAAGCCGTGCTAAAAGGCGTCTCGGCCGAAGATGCCAAAGAGCTGAACGACCGCATCGACGGCACCGCGCTCGGTGCCGAACTCGGCGCCTCCGACATCAAGGGCCGGGTGAAGTTCGACATCGCCGCCGGAGCCACGGGCACCGTCCACCTCTACATCGCCCACAAGTAGACCGACGACCTCATCCTTCCGAGGCGACCGCCCACTTTCGACCGTCCGATCTCCACCATGAAAACCCTCCGAGTCCCTTTCTCCGGCCGCAGGGCTTTCACGTTGATCGAGATGATCGGGGTGATGTCCATCTTGGCCATCTTGGCGTCGTTGATCGTCCCGCGCATCATCCACGCCGCGGGCCAGGCGCGGGTCAATTCCACGACCGTCAGCTTCAACACCCTCCGGACCGCTTCGATGTCCTACTACGGAAAATATGGCCGGTTCGGCGGGGTCGGCGGGACCGTCTTGGACGTCAGCAGCCCATATAACGACTGGGACACCCGGGTCCTCTTGGCCGAAGGCATGATCGAGAAGCCCTTCGTCCCGCTCCTCGGCGTCTCCCATGTCGTGCGGGCCGTCGCCTCCACTTCTGCCGAGGTCAACGCCACCAACTCCGCCTACAGCTTGGACGGGAACTCGGCCAACAGCACGTCGACCGGCACGGTGATCTTGGAGGTCTGGTTGCGGGACGTGGACCTCGAGGACGCCCGGGATTTGAACCAACGCCTGGACGGTCAGTCGCTGGGCGAGACCTCGGGCCTGCCCGGACAGGACCTCAAAGGCCGGCTGAAGTACGACTTCGCCGGGAGCCCGACAGGTGATGTCCACCTGTACCTGACCCACAAATGATCTCTTCCGCTCGCATCACCTCTTTCCTCCCTCTTGCCATGAAGACGATGAACTTCTCCCCTGCCCTTCGCGGACTCACCTCGCTCGAGGTCGGCGGCCTCCTCGCCGCAGCGGCGTTGCTCGCCGGCCTGGCGATGCCCCGCCCGATGGGGAACCACGGGCAACCGGCGTGGTCGGAGGCCGTGGCCGGCACCGTCCGGTCCGTGTCGGTGGCGCACGACGCCTGGGAGCCGGTGGCGGCCAGGATCGGCGCGCCGGTCGTCGTTCCCTCAGCCCGCGGCGCCGTGGCGCCTGCCGTCATCTCGGCTGTCTCCTACGGCGATGCCGATCTCTCTAGGACCGGGCCCGCGGCCGCGATGGGATCCGCGTCGTTCGACGCCATCTGGACGGACGCGCCGTCGAGAATGACCGGATCTCGGGATGGCCGGGCCGGCTTCCCGACAAGCCGCGGGTCCTCCATGGCGGAAGGATCGGAAAGCGCTGGATTCCGGAAGCTGACCGCCGGTCTGCCGTCCTTGGCGGCGCGCGATTCAGCCGACCCACGTTGACCCCTTTCGCCGGTCCGCCCGCCGGTCCGGCAACTTCATCCGACATTTTTGGACGATCCTGCCGCCCCATATCGGCAGGTCGTGGTAGAACGATGATACCCACAAAACTATGAAACTCAGACATCTCACAACCAACCGCCGCCGTGCCTTCACGATGATCGAGATGGTCGGCGTGCTCGCGGTGATCGCCATCCTCGCGGGACTGCTCGTGCCCCGTGTCTTCTCCGTCATCACCTCCGCCAAGGTCAGCGCCGCGTCGTTCGGCATCAGCACCATCAAATCGGCGGCCATGATGTACTACGGCAAGTATGGCAAGTTCGGCACGACCAACGGGATCACGATCGCGTCCACCAACCTGCCCTTCCTCGGCTACGACTCGAACGTTCTCCTGCGCGAGGGTTTCCTCGACAAGCCGTTCGACAGCCCGATCGGCACGGCCTCGGTCCAGCTCGTGGCGGCGGTGGCCACGTCCACCGCTCCGGACGGCACGAACGCCGCCTTCAACCTCGACGGAAACTCGTCCTACCCGAACGACGCCGGCAACGGTTCGATGGTGCTCGAGGTCGTCTTCTCCAACATGGCGTTGGAGGACGCCCGCGAGATCAACCGCCGCCTCGACGGCGACAACGCCATCCTCGGCGAGTCCAGTTCCGGCACCGACACGCTTGGAGCCGTGAAATACGTCTTCTCGGGCGGTGCCCAGGTCGGGACCGTGTACGTCTATCTCGCGCACAAATAACGTCCGCCGATCTCTTTGCCTCCGAACAGCGGTCCGCGGGTGCCACACACATCCGCGGACCGGCTTCCCGATAGCGGTCCCCACACCACCGCCGCTTCATGGGACAGACACTACAAGAACGCATCCTCGCCGCCGGGCTGATCAACGAGACCCAGTTCGAGCTGGCCGTCTGCGAACAGAAACGTCGCGGCGTCCCGCTCAACCGGATCCTCGTGGACCTCGGCCTCGTCGCCCCGGAGAAGCTCGCCGACTTCACCGCCGAAGAGGCGCACACCAAGCGGGTGGACCTCGTCCGCTCCCCGCCCGACAAGGTGGCGGTCGCGCTCGTGCCGTTGGAGACGGCCCGCCGCCTCCGCGCGCTGCCCATCGGACGCCAGAATGGCTCGCTCACCGTGGCGATGGCCGATCCGTTCGACATCGCGGCCATCGACGCGCTGGGCCAGATCTCCGGCCTCCACATCGACGTCGTCACCGCCACCGAACGGGACATCCTCAACACGATCGACCAGCTGCACGCCGAGGGGCCCACGATCCAGCAGTCCATCGCGCGGGTCATCGAGGACACCCAGAACGACCAGACGCCGGACCAGCTCCAGTCCGCACTCAGCGCCGACACGGCCGAGGCCAGCGCCGACGACGCGCCGATCATCCAGCTCGTCAGCCAGGTGCTGACGCGGGCCGTCCACCGGCGGGCGAGCGACGTCCATTTCGAGCCGGAGGAGAAGCTGATGCGCATCCGGACGCGCATCGACGGCGTGCTGCAGCCCGATGTGCTGATCCCAAAGGCGCTGCAATCCGCGGTCACCGCCCGCCTGAAGATCATGGCGGAGATGGACGTCTCGGAGCAGCGCGTCCCCCAGGACGGCCGCGCGGTCCTCACGGTCAACCGCCGCAAGGTCAACTTCCGCGTCTCCAGCCTGCCGACGAACTTCGGCGAGAGCATGGTGCTCCGCATCCTCGATCCGTCGAGCCAGCTGGGCTCGGTGGCCGCGCTCGGTCTCGAGCCGTCCGTCGAGGCCCAGCTTCGCGAGGTGATCGACGCGCCGCACGGCGTCGTGATCGTCACCGGCCCGACCGGTTCGGGCAAGACGACGACCCTCTACGCGGTGCTGAACGAGATCAACAAGGTCGACGTGAGCATCTTCACGCTGGAGGACCCGGTGGAGTTCCCGCTGCGGGGGATCCGCCAGACCCAGGTGAAGGAAGAGGTCGGGCTGACCTTCACCAACTCGCTCCGTGCCCTGCTGCGGCAGGACCCCGACATCATCCTGGTCGGCGAGACGCGCGACACGGAGACGGCGACGCTGATGGTCCGCGCGGCGCTCACCGGCCACTTGGTCTTCTCCACGCTCCACACCAACGACGCCGCCGGCGCGCTCCCGCGGCTCATGGACATGGGCGTCGAGCCCTACCTGCTCCCCGGCGCGCTGCTGGCGGTGGTCGCGCAGCGGCTCGTGCGCAAGCTGTGCCCGAAGTGCCGCGTGCCGGTCGCCGACCCGGAGAAGGTATTCCGCGACACCAAGCTGCCGGTGCCGTCGACCGGCGTGCCCCGGCTCTGGGAACCGAAGGGCTGCCCCGACTGCCTCGAGATCGGCTACCGCGGCCGGATGGCGATCTTCGAGCTGATGCGCCTCGACGAACGGTTCCACGAACCGATGGTCCGGCGCGCCGGTGGCCCGGAGTTCCAGAAGCTCGCCCTCGAGGGCGGCATGAAGACGATGTTCGAGGACGGCCTCCGCCGATGCGACGAAGGGCTCACCTCGTTGAGCGAGCTGCTGCGCGTCGTGCGCTCCCACTGAACCGACGCCATGCACCAGTTCCAATACAAAGGCATCGATTCCCGGGGCAAGAACGTCTCCGGACGCCTGGTGGCGAACGACGAGCCCAACCTCGAGGAGAAGCTGCGCGGCCAGGGCATCTGGTTGATCGAGGCGAAGGCCGAGGCCGAGGAGCCGAAGAAGGCCCTGCGCGCGTCGCAGCGGCAGGGCGGTGCGGCGGGCGGCGGATCGCGGCGGGAGCTGATCAATTTCTGCACGCTGATGAGCTTTCTCTGCAAGGTGGGCATCCCCGTCGTGCAGGCGGTGGACATCGCCGCGCAGGACACCGACCACGAGGGCTTCCGGAACACGCTGACGGAGATGAGGCGCGACGTGGAGGGCGGCCAGCAGCTCGCGGAGGCGATGGAGCGGCATCCCGGCGTCTTCCAGAAGCAGTTCGTCAACCTCATCCGCGCCGGCGAGCAGAGCGGCTCGATCCCCGAGTCCTTCGTCGAGCTCAAGCGCTACCTCGAGTGGCAGGAGCAGGTCGCGGCCGACGTGAAACAGGCGACCATCTACCCGGCCTTCGTGCTGCTGGCGACGGTGCTGTTCGTGCTGCTGCTGTTCACGTTCGTCATCCCAAAGTTCGTGGTGCTGCTCAAATCGGTGAAGGTGGCACTGCCTCTGCCGACCCGGATCGTCTTCGGTCTCTCGGACTTCGCGAAGGCGACCTGGTGGGGCTGGCTGGCCTTGATCATCGGCGGCCCGGTCGTCGTCCACTTCGGCTGCAAGTATTCGCCGGCGTTCAACCGGTTCTTCGACCGCTTCAAGCTGCTCCTGCCGGTGATGGGGCCGCTCCTGCACATGATCTACATGTCGCGGCTCGCGCGGAGCCTGGCGGTGCTCTACCGCAACGGCGTCGCCATCCTCAACGCGCTCAAGCTCTGCGAGGGCCTGGTCGGCAGCCCCTTGGTCGCCGAGGCGCTGCAGGACGTCGGCAAACGCGTCGAGGCCGGCGAATCGCTGAGCGAATCGATGCGGCGCCACAAGATCTTCCCCCAGCTGCTGCTCCGGATGGTCGTGATGGGCGAGAAGACCGGCAACCTGGACGCCGCGTTGGACAACGTCGCCGAGTACTACAACCTGCTCATCCCGCGGAAGATCAAGAAGCTCTTCGGCATCATGGAGCCCGCCATGATCCTCACCCTCGTCGGCGTCGTCGGCATGGTCGCCCTGGCCGTGTTCATGCCGATCCTGTCCCTCATGGAGAACATCAAGTGAACGCGTTCCATCCCAGCCGCGGCGGACGGCTCCACGCCGGGTTCACCGTGATCGAGCTGATCGCGGTCCTGACCGTGATCGGCATCTTGGTCGGATTGGGCGGCAGCTCGGCCTATGTGCGCCTCCGCCAGGGCACCCGCGACCGGGAGGCGATCGCCCTCGACTCGTTGGCCGCCGGCATGACCAACGCCGCGCGCCTCGCGCGCTACATCCCCTCCACCTCCGATTGGGTCGCCACGCTCGCGGCGCGGCTGGATTGCGCCGAAGTCCAGGTCAGCGCCAACGCCTCGGGGAACGCTCGGGTCTATATGGTGGATCCCGCGATCAACGTCACGCTGCCTTATTCGCAGACCGGCGCGGGCATGTCGTCGTCCACCGCGCCCGGTAGCGTCGCCGCCCCGCCGGGCGGCCTGCGTTTCCTCTTCCTCTCCAGCACCGCCGACGCGTTGCCGTCGTTGAGCGGCATCACTTTCGACACGCTGTGGAACACCGTGCCCGGCGCGTTGCCCGCCGGATGGCCCAGCTCGTGGAAGGGGGAGGCGGCGGACCTGCAGATCCGCCGCGTGGACCTGCGCGGGCTGATGATGCGCCTGATCCTGAACAACGTGGACGCCAACACCGGCGCCATCTGGCAGATCGACGGGGCTTCGACCACTTTGACCCTCCCGGGAAGCACGCAGAAGAGCGCATGGTATTTCGATGGTTCGTTCGTGAGCCTGCACGACAGCGCGGGCGTCCTGTCCAGCCGCTACGTGCTCAAGGCCGACACCAGCTACACGTTCCAGTCCGGCTCGTGGAGCCCGCACCTGACCTCGAACGGCGAAGGCCCCGGGGTGGCCCTCTGCGATAAGGCCGCCGACTTCTTGGCGAAGCCTCCGGCCCCGTTCAGAAGCGACCGGTGCGGAGCCGATCAGCACGCCGTGGTGGAGGAGATGTGCAACTACCTGAGGAACTACAACCGCTGGAGCAACAACGGGTTCAAGCGAAGCGACGATTCCAACGAGGCCGACGACGACAACAACCACGACCACGACGACCCCGACCAGCAGTCCCCGAGATACCGGAACTCGAGAGAATGCCAGGACCGGGTCAGGACCTTCTGCAAGAACGCCTGCAAATGAACCGCACGGAACATCGGGGGCGAGGTCGCCGGCGCTCTGACGGGCCTGCCGTCGGTGTCAGGCCGCCGCCGCCCTCCCTCGCCGGCGGCTCGGAGAGCCGCGCGACGCCTGTCCATCGGGTTCGCCGGAGGGCCTTCACGCTGATCGAGCTCATCGCCGTGCTGATGGTGCTGACCCTCGTCGCCGCCGTCCTCGTCCCGCTGCTGATCAACCAGAACGATCTCGTGGCCCGGGGCAAAGAAGAGGCGACGCTGCAGGCGATGGGTGCGGGCCTGCAGAAGTACGCGATGCGGACGCGCTCCATCCCCGCCGCCACCAATCTGCTCGCTCTGGTCGGGGCCGAGATCGGCCTTTCGGCGACCGAGGCGACGGCGACCCCGCGGAAGGATGCGCGGGTGGTGCTGATCGATCCCAACCTGCACATCGGCCAATACACCGGGAGCGGCACCATCAGCGGCGGCCTCCTGCCCTACACCCAGACCAACAGCGGCTCCATGAAGCCTTTGTCGCCGCGGATCATGATCATCTCCTGCCTCGGGGCGGCCCTGCCGTCCACGCTGGTCAGCGGGGTCGCGACGAACACCACGTTCACCAACCTCTGGAACACGGCGCCCGACAAGATCCCATCGCTCTGGTCATGGAACGGCAAAGGCGAGGACCTGAAGATCCAGCGCATCAACATGGAGGGGTGGTTCGCCCAAGTGGCGTTGAACCAAGGCGGTTCGCTGGTGGGTCGCTATGCGCTGGATCTGGCGACCAAGCAGAACCAGCCGACCCCCACCGGCAGCATCTGGATGATCATCGGGACCACGCTTTCCCTCTATTCCCACTCGGGAGGCTCCGACGGCTTCACCGGTGGCCTGCAGACCACGGAGATCATCGACCGGTCGCTCTCCTTCACCTACGAATCGGACGGGGTGTGGCGAGGCCACGCGTTCGGCACCTCCATCGTGGATCCAACGCTGAGCGATCTGCAGTCTTTGCTCGACGCGTTCGGCCAAGCTCCGGAGAACCCGCGCGCCAGCTACGGGACCACCAAGGCCAACATGCTCGATGCGTTCGAGGCCTATATAGACGCCTATAATGCTTGGGCCAACGCCAGCTACCCGTCCTCCGGTTCGCTGAAATCGGCCGCCTCCTCCGCCGCGGACACCTTGGCCTCGAAGACGTCCCGGCTACTGAACCGTTAGCGGATCCGCTCTCCGCCAAGACCAAGCAGCTCCGACCCGCCGGCACGATGCTCTCCCTCCGCAACAAACCCGCCGTTCCGGCCCCGGCCGTCGCCGACGCGACCGCCGCGCCCGCCGGACCCGGGTCCGCGGCAGCGGCGGGACCCAGGTTCCCGGCGAGCCTCACGGCCTTGTCCATCACCTGGCTGAACGGACGCTTCGCGGCCGTCGCCGTCCAGCGCGGTGTCGTCACCGGACGGTGGATCTGCCCGGAGACGCACGATGCGGCGTCCGATCTGTCGGCCCTGTTCCGGGAGGCGATCACCCGCACCGGCCACCAGGGCACGACGGTCCAGATGGTCGTCGCGCATCCGCGCCTCAACCAGCTGTGGCTGGAGGTGCCGGAGACGGGCGGACCGGCGGTGCAGCGCTTCCTGCAGCGGCAGGCGCAGCAGGCGAAATCGTTCGAGGGCCCGGCCGCCTTCAGCTCGCAGCCGACCATCACGTCCAAGGCCAACCGCGGGCTGCTGCTGCATCTGTTGCCGCAGGAGCTCATCGGCCAGATCGAGCGCCAAGCCGAGGCGGCGGGGCTGATCCTCACCTCGCTGCTTCCCGTCGGGGCGCTGGTCCAACGGCATCTCACGCTGCTGCCGTTGGACAAGGACGAGCTGGCGATGCTCGCCGTGGAGCTGGGCCCCCAGACGGTGCTCGTGGTCGGCCGGAAGAACGGGGAGATCTGCCTGGCGCGCACGCTGAACGAAGGCTGGACGCGCAACGCGGCGCGCTTCGCCGCGGAGGTGAACCGCACGTCGCACTTCGTCGGTCAGCAGTTCGGCCTCAACCCGGCGAGCGTCTGGTTGTCGGGCGCCGTCGCGCCGGATGTCCTCGGCGACCTGCAGCGCGATTTCCCGCTGCCGGTGCGGACAAGCCCGGTCGAGATGTCCGAGGGCTGGTGGGCCGAGGAATCTCTCCGGAGCCCGGTCGTGCACCCGGCCAACCTCGTGGGGCGCGAGCGTCTGGCGGAGCCCAAGCGCCGTCGGATGCTGTTGGTGACCTTGGCGGTCGTCGCGCTGCTGGTCCTGGCCTCCACCGCCGTGGTGGTCGGGTTCCACTTCCTCCGCGTCAAGGAGCTGCGCAGCTCGGAGAAGATGAAGCAGAGCGTCGCGCAGCTCTCGAAGCGCTTCCAGGAGCTGACGGTCACGCAGGTGCAGCTCACCAACTACCAGGCGTTCATCCGGGAGGCCGTGGACGGGCGGCCGCCGCCCGTGCCGGCGTGGTTCCTCGGCCACCTCGGCGATGTCATCGGACCGGACCTGCTGGTCACCAACCTCGTCGTCCGCGCGTCCGGCGACCACTGGCGGGTCGAACTGGCGGGCCGGATGCCCGACGTGCGCAAGAGCGGCGACAGCAACCGGCTCGCCGCGGCGCTGGGCGGATTGACGAACCGGCTCGCGCGCGGACCGTTCCACGTCCGGTTCCCGACCGAGGCCGCGGCGGCGGCGAGCCCGGTCGGCGCGCTCAACGCGATCTCGCTGTACTGGATCAAACGGGGGACAGCGCCCGGCGCCGCGGCACCGGTCACCGGGGATTTCCGGCTGGACGGGAGGTTCCCATGAAGGCCGTCGCGACCCCGTCGCCGTTCGCCCTGCATCCTTGGGTGCTGCGGTTGTTGCTCATGGTGCCGACCGTCGCCGCGATCGTGCTGGTCTGGCATGCGACCGCCCGTCTCAACCGCGTGCAGCGCGAGATGGCGGACCTCGAGACCCAGAACGGACGGTTGTACCGGGACATCGAGAAAGTGGAGCGGGAATGGATGACCGGCGACATCGAGGCGGTGAAGACCCGGCATGACGAGGTGATGACGCGGATGCGCGGCGGCACCGAGCTGGTCCGGCTCTGGTTGCAGCAGGCCAACGAACGCGCTTCGCATCTGGCGCTGGAGATCGTCCCGCGGTTCGAGGCGCCCATGGTCCGCACCATCGGTTCCACCACGGTCACGCTGGTGCCGGCGACCTTGGACGTGCGGCCCGCGGCCGGACAGGACGCCGACGCCCGCCCGGTCTACCAGCGCCTGCTCGACCTCTGCCTCCATCTCAGCACGCAGACGAACCGGGCCGACCTCATGCAGCTCTCGGTCCAGACCGGGAGCAACTCGGTGTCCCGGGCGACGGTCAGCTTCAGCCTGTGGACCAAGGAGGCCGCGCAGTGAAGAAGCTGCTCAACAACCCGAAGTTCATCAGCGGCCTCGCCGTCGTCGCGGTGATCGTGGTGATCTGGAGCTCGACCAAAGGCCTCCGGCGCACCAGCAGCGCGGTCAATCCCGCCGCCGCCGCCGCCGCCGCGAAGACCCGGGCGATCGCCGTCGCCAACGCCGCCGAAGCGGCCAAGAACACCGCCAAGACCGATGCCGAGCGGAAAGGCGGGGCACTCGTCGCGCCTCCGGGTGTCGCGTTGCCCGAGGCCCCGGTCCAGTTCGGGGTCGTGCCTCCCTTCGCCGCCATCGACGGCGCCCGCATCCGCGAGCGGATCACGGAATGGCTGGAGTCGCCGACGCGGGACCCCTTCTCGCTCGCCCCCGAGATGGTCCAAGCGGCCCCGGGCGCCGCGGAAAAGCCTTCGGTGCTGCTCCGCCTGAAGAGCATCTGGCGGCAGACCGGCGGCGCATTCGCGGTGATCAACGACACCATCGTGAAGGAAGGCGACATGTTCCTCGGGCTCAAGGTCGCCTCGATCGATGCCGGAGCGGTGACGCTGGTCGGCGACCGCGGATCGCAACGGCTGGAGTTCCCTTCGGCGAACCCCGCCCCGCCCTCCACCAACCCTCCGCCCCGGCGCGCGACCGGCGCACCTCGCATCGGCAAGCTCTAGCCCGCTCTCCCTCTTCCCATGAACGCTCCTTCCGCCGACACGATCTCCGAAACCGCGCTGACGCCCAGGCCACGGGACATCCGACCGGCCCTCCGCCCGTTGTGGCTCGCGGCGACGGTCGGCCTGGCCTTGGCCGCTTCGCTCCACGCGGTCGCCGGGCGGCCCGAGCCCGGCCCGACCCGCCGCCCGCCACAACCGCCGCGGGTGATCGGCGGCGCGGAGGCGGACGAGAAGACGGCCAAGGCGTCGGTCGCCGATGCGGCGGTGGAGAGCGCGGCGCTCCCCGTGTTCCCGGCCGACCGGCGCGATGCAGGAGCGAAACCGACCGTCGCCACCGTCACCACCGCCGCCACCGCCGCGACCGCGGGCCCGGAGGCTTCGAAACAGGCCCCCACGACCGAGAAGCGGTTGTTCTCCTTCCAGGCGGTGGACCTGGACCTGAAGGCGGCGCTCTCGCTGTTCGCCAAGGCGAACAACCTGAACATCGTGCCGGACCGCGAGGTCACCGGGCTGGTGACGGTGGATCTCCACGAGCTGCCGTTGCAGCAGGTGATGCGCGCGATGCTGGAAGCCTACGACTATTGGTGGGTCGAGGAGGAGGGTCTCATCCGCGTGCGCGCCACGCAGACGCGCCAGTTCAGCATCAACTACCTCCGCCTCATCCGTAAAGGCACCGGCCAGACCTCGGCCACGCTGTCCTCGGGCAGCGGCGGTGGCGGTGGCGGTGGCGGTGCTTCAAGCGGAGGTGGCGGCGCTTCAAGTGGCGGCGGCGGTGGAGGCGGTGGAGGCGGTGGCGGTGCCTCGGGCGGAGGCAGCACCTCGTCGTCCGTCTCGCTCACCGCGGACAACCCGGTGGATTTCTGGACCGAGCTCAAGACCGAGCTCGGCAAGGTGCTGACCGATGCCGGCCGGAGTTCGATGGCCGTGAACATGACCGCCGGCATGTTGATGATCACGGACCGACCGGGCGCCCTCAAACGCGCCGAGATGTACCTCAAGAACCTGGAGCGCACGGTCGTCCGCCAGGTCGAGATCGAGGCCCGGTTGTACAGCGTGACACTGAACGACCAGTTCCAGTTCGGCGTGGACTGGAACCAAGCGGTCAAGATGTACGGCAACACCATGAGCATCGGCAGCCTGCCTGCCTCCCTGAACCAGCCCATCGGAGGGACGGCCCTGCCCGGCACCGGCACCGGCATCACCCCGGGGGGCGGCGGCACCACCATCGGCAACATCCCCAACTCGATCAAGAGCACCGGCGGGGCCGGGTTGAACGATTCCGCGGCCAATCTCTCGTTCAACAACGCCAACACCGCCGTGCTCGTCCGGGCCTTGCAGGAACAAGGCAGCGTGAAGGTCATCTCCAAGCCCCGCGTCCGGACGTTGAACAACCAGACCGCGCTGATCAAGGTGGGCACCGAGAAGCCCTATTTCCGGCAAGCTGCCACGCTGATCAGCAACAGCACCGGCACCACCCAGACCACCGGCGACGAGGTGACCTTCGTCACCATCGGCACCATCTTGTCCCTGACGCCGCAGGTCTCCGAGGAAGGATGGATCACCCTCGATGTCTCGCCCGTGCTCTCGAGCCTGATCGGCGACGTGCGGTCGCCGAGCGGCACGACGGTGGCGCCACAGCTCGATATCAAGCAGGTGTCGACCATCGTCCGCGTCCGGGACGGATCGACCGTCGTCATCGGCGGCCTGATCCAGAACGAAGAAGGCAAGGTCAACCGCAAGATCCCCTTCTTCGGCGACATCCCGCTCCTCGGGCGGCTCTTCCAGGGCCAGTTCGATTCTAAGAACCGGAACGAGCTGGTCATCTTCATCACCCCGCGCGTCGTGTCCGGCGAAGGGGAGACGGAAGGCGCGACCGGCCGGTGATGCCGGGGCGCTCACGGCGATAGCAGCCAGCTTGCGGTGGTGCGGGAAGGGCTCCGGGCTGTGCCCGGAGGGTTGTGTGTCCCCGCATCCCGCAGGTTGGCTCCTATCGCCGGTGCGGCAGGAATGCCCGGTCTGCCCACGGGCGGAGCGGGGCCGGTCGCAGTGATCAGCTTGGGAAAGTGGCGGTCATGGGCTCCGGATTCCGGTCCGGAGGGTTGTGTGGACCGCCGCGCCCAGGCTGATCTCTGCGACCCTCTCGGCGCACGGATCAGGGCCGAACCGGTATCCGGGTGCGATCGGGAGCGGCGGACCGCAGCGGTAGTGAATCTGCGGACCCGGATCGGGCAACGCGGCGGTGACGCCGGTCGCGAACCTCCAGGCGATCATCGCGTAGGTCGAAACTGTTGCTCTGCTGCGGTCTCATCCACCGGTCCGGCGGTCGCCAAACAAGGACGAGGGCGACAGAACCACAGGGCCGAAGACCGTCACCGTCAGAAGCTCCCGCTTCCGGAGGCGCCGCCCCTTGATCGGTTCCGTACCAGCTCACCCGCTCCTCGCGGCGCGCGGCACGCGCCGGCTTCGATGGTTGATGGATTTCGGCGACCCTGGTCAAAAAGCGCCAACCACCCTCCGCGCCGTGGTCCGATCCAGGATCATTTGAAAGCATTCAAATAGCTCACCATCAGCGTTTTGACCACACCGACGGCGTGGCCTTTGAAACGGGCTGGCATCCCCGTTGCTTGTTTGGGTCCGTCCGCCTGCACGTGCTCCAAAAGAGCCCGCCGGGAGGATTCCGGTGGGAGCAGTTCCGGCCGGGCAACACACACCGCAGAACCATCGCCATGAAGAAAATCGAAGCCATCATCAAACCCTTCAAACTAGAAGAGGTCAAAGACGCCCTGCATGACGTCGGGGTCGAAGGCATGACCGTCAGCGAAGTCAAAGGCTTCGGACGGCAGAAAGGCCACACCGAGATCTACCGCGGCAGCGAGTACACCGTGGATTTCCTGCCCAAGATCAAGCTCGAGCTGGTCCTGGCCGACTCCAAGGTCCAGGAAGCGGTCGGCGCCATCATCAAGGCCGCGAAGACCGGCAAGATCGGCGACGGCAAGATCTTCATCTCCCCGATCGAGGAAGCCATCCGCATCCGCACCGAGGAGAAGGGCGAGCAAGCCGTCTGAGGCGCCGGACCTAGGAACTGAAACTCCAAACGATCACCATGAAAAAACTATTCCTCTCCCTCCTGATCGCAGTGGTCGGATTCTCCGGCCTGGTATCCCGCGCCGCCGAGGCGCCGCCCGCCAAGGCCGACCCCACCATCGACCAGCGCGTCGCCGACCTCGAGGCGTACGTGAACAACGTCGCCCGCGGCGCCGATGCGGCGGACGCCAAGGTGAAATCGAACGTCAGCGGCGCCGGTCCCGGCCACAACGCGTTCCAGATGGTCTGCGCGGCCCTCGTGCTGTTCATGACGTTGCCCGGTCTGTTCCTCTTCTACGGCGGCCTGGTCCGCAAGAAGAACGTCCTCTCCGTGGTCGCCCAGTGCTTCGGCCTCGCCGGCATGGTGACGATCATGTGGTGGGCCTTCGGCTACAGCTTCGTCTTCGGTGACGGATCGAGCCCGTGGATCGGCAGCTTCAGCAAGTTCGCCTTCCTCGCCGGCGTCGATTCGAACCCGAACACGAACTACAGCTACTGGGTCTCCCAGAACGTGTTCTCCATGTACCAGCTGATGTTCGCGATCATCACCCCGGCCCTCATCGTCGGCGCCATCGCCGAGCGCATGAAGTTCTCCGCGGTGCTCGCCTTCGTCGCGCTCTGGATGGTGGTGGTCTACTTCCCTCTCGCCCACGCGGTGTGGGGCATCGACGGCGCCATGAACGGCGTCTGGAACGCCAAGGCCTCGATCAAGGCGATCGACTTCGCCGGCGGCACGGTCGTCCACATGAGCTCGGGCTGGAGCGCCTTGGTGCTGTGCCTCATCCTCGGGCCGCGTCTCGGTTTCGGTAAGACCAACATGGCCCCGCACGGCATGCTCATGTGCGCCATCGGCACCGGCATGCTCTGGGTCGGTTGGTACGGCTTCAACGCCGGCTCCGCGGTCGCCGCCGACGGCGTCGCCGCCAACGCCTTCACCACCACCACCATCGCCGCCGCGGTCGCCTCGTTCGTCTGGCCGATGGTCGAATGGCTGGTCAAGGGCAAGCCGAGCATCCTCGGGTTCTGCTCCGGTGCGGTCGCCGGCCTCGTCGTGATCACCCCTGCTTGCGGCTTCGTGAACATGACCGGTGCGGTCATCATCGGCGTGCTCGCCGGCATCGTGCCCTTCCTCGCCTGCGCCTACCTCAAGCCGTTGCTCAAGTACGACGACGCGCTCGACACCTTCGGCGTCCACGCCGTCGGCGGCACCCTCGGTGCCTTGGTCACCGGCTTCCTCGCCACGGCCGACGTGAACTCCAACCTCACCACCAACCTCAAGGACATCCTCGGCAAGACGCTCTGGATCGAACAGCTCAAGGCGATGGGCATCACCATCGTCCTCTCGGTCGTCGCCACCGCGGTGATCGCCTACATCGTCAAGGCCGTCATCGGTCTCCGCCCGACCGAAGAAGGCGAGACGATCGGCCTCGACCTCACCGACCACGGCGAAGAGGGCTATCACGGCTGATCCGGCCGACACTTCGTGCGCCAATAAACGCGGCCGGTGAGCCGCACTTGGCGCGCCACTTTCCCGGTCCACGCGACGTCCGCGACACCCGTCGCGGACGATTTTTTTATCCTTGCCGCCGGATCCGCGCGGGACGACGCCGGCGACCGGTCAGCGCACCTCGACCACCAACGCGGTCGTGTTGTCGCGGCCGGAAGCCTTCACCGAGGCCTCGACCAAGCGGTCCGCCACGCCCGATCGC